>JAYWBH010000370.1:0-15466 GCA_043781815.1 Bryobacterales bacterium
CAGTAGTTGTCCTTCGTTTGGCAACTCCTAGAGTCAACCCCGTCAATAGGACATTTCTACTTTGCTCAATTAGGACATTATCATTTTGCCGTGACACAGAAATACTGTAGGTTGACTTCGAACTTCCTGGTGGATTAACTTCATGAAGACTGAGTATGCAAAAATCAGGCGAAGACCTTCAGCCCATTCATCTCTCTCTGACCTCGGATTTGCAATCCGTGGACCAGGCAGAGGAGTCCGTTATGTCTCGTGCCGAATCGGTTGGGTTCGATGAAGATGCCCGTCTCGATTTAGGCCTGGCCGTTCGTGAAGCCATGGTCAATGCCGTAGTCCACGGCAATAAATACAGCACTGAGAAAAAAGTGAAATTGGTGATTCATAACTCTGTCGATAGTCTGCGGGTGACCATTGTCGATGAAGGCGTCGGTTTTGAAATGAAGGCTGTACCAGATCCGCTGGACACCCAAAACCTGATGAAGACTTCCGGTCGGGGACTATTGATGATGCAAACTTATGTGGACGAACTCTCTGTGCGCAAAACCGCCGGAGGGGGCACTGAAGTTATCATGGTTAAATACATAGCGTAAAGTACGTAGCGTGAAGTACACGCAACAACCAGAAAGAATTGGGGAGAACAACAGATGAGCTTGAAGTTAACCACCCGGCAAGTCGGCGACGTTACGGTTATGGACGCCGTAGGTAAAATCACCCTCGGGGAAGGATCCTCAGTATTCCGCGATGCATCCAGGGAGCTTCTTGCCAGCGGTCATAAAAAGATTCTGGTGAATCTTGGCGAAGTGAATTACATCGATAGTTCGGGCATCGGCGAGCTGGTTTCGGCGTTTACCACCGTCTCTAATCAAGATGGCCAATTAAAGCTACTGAGCCTCACCAAACGGGTTCAGGATCTATTACAAATCACTAAACTCTATACCGTTTTTGAAGTTCACGATGACGAAGCCAACGCCATCCGCAGCTTCTCGTAACCTAAAAATATTCTCAATTTAACTTTGAGAGTTTCCTCCTGGGAATCGCACTACCTACTATGGCCACAGGTCGTGGGAAGTGAATCCCGGCTTCTGGGGGGATATTCAACCATGTTTTGTGACTTGTTGAGAGAAAAGGATACAGTCCTGGTTGCAGATCCTCAACCGCTGGTTCGGGAAAGTCTTGCGGCGCTAGTAGAAAACGGCGGTCCTTATACGGTTGTGGCCAAATGTGCCGATGGCGAAGATGCAATGCGCCAAGTGATTGATAAAAGACCCGATATTGCCCTGCTGGAAATGCATCTGGCGAAGCTCTACACGCTGGAAGTGGTGCGCAAACTTCGGCAATTGAACCTGCCCACGCGCATCGCCATCCTGACCAACAGTGGAGACCGCAAAACAGTAATTGAGTCCTTGCGCTGCGGCGCTCACGGCTTTTTCCTCAAATCAGGCTCAGCCAGAAATCTACTCGATGGATTTGAGCAGATGATGGCCGGAGGCATTTATGTCTCTCCGCAAATGGAATTGGAAAAGATTTTCATTACGCCCAAGGGGAACAATAATTTGGTGGACCCCATTGATACTCTCAGTGCCAGAGAGCATCAGGTGTTCAGCATGCTGGTGGAAGGAATGCGGGCAAAGGAAATTGCCGGACGGCTGGACGTCAGTCCCAAAACCATTGATACCTACCGCGCCAGCCTGATGCGTAAATTGGATATCCACGACGTCGCCAGCCTGGTGAAGTTTGCCATCCATCGAAACCTGACCTCCATTCCCGCTCAAATGGGAGCGCAACAACTCACATTAATTACGCCAAGTCCAGCCCCCACAACATCTTAGCCAGAGTGAAAATCTTCATTCTTACTGCCTGGATTTTGTGTGCAGCCGTGTTCTCAAGCGCCGGTCGCGGATGGGTTCGCGGTTTGTTCCCGCTGATCGGTTTGGATTGGAAATTTTAGGCGGTAAACTGGATTAATGAACTGGAGCCGCACTGCTGCAAGTCTGTTAGGTTTAGCCGTTATATTGGGTGCCTTTGGGGCTCATGGACTGAAAGATCGCCTGGACGCCTATCAGATGGGCGTTTATGAAAAAGCTGTCTTCTATCACTTCATCCACGGATTAGGCATGCTCATTACCGCCACCGCGCCCAACTTGGCAAAGGCATCCAGGCAGCGCATCTGCGGTTTGTTCGCCGTGGGAATTCTTTTGTTTTGCGGATCGCTGTACGCCCTGGCCCTCAGTGGTGTCACCGTACTTGGAGCCATCACGCCGCTGGGCGGAGTTGCCTTCATTGCAGCCTGGTGTGTGCTGGCCTGCTCGCTCTCTTAAACCACAATCAAATCTTAGAACTCGAGCCGATTCTTTTGGGCATCGATTTTTTTAGCTTCAATGCCTGGGATAGTCTTCAAATCGGCAATAGTTTTGAACTTGGCTTTTTCACGAGCTTGAACGATGAGTTCAGCTTCGGCAGAGGAAAGTCGCAGCCCAGCTTCCAGTTCTTTGACGGTGGCAGTATTCACTTTGACTTTGGGCAGAGCCTTAATGTTGGCCGTCAGATACTGCACCACATCGTAAAAATCTTCGTCAGACCCTTTAGCGCCGCGTTGCACCATATCAGCCACAATCGCCCCCCAGCCATCTTCAGAATGCGGCTTACCCAGTACAATTTCCGCACCATGGCAGGTGTTGCACAGCTTTTGGGTAACAGCTTTACCAGGGGCATCGGGAAGCTGGGGTTTGTCCTGTGCAAAGCCAACTGCGGACAGGGCCAAAATCAGGAGTGTGAGTAGGATGCAGTTTTTCATCGTCGCTACAGCTAGTTTACAAGACGAGCGACGATGGTCGTGCGTTACATGAGTCATCCGCAGATGACGCAGATAAGCACAAAGACAACCTTCTTGCTGGCTGTCATCTGCGTTAATCTGCGTCATCTGCGGATAAAATTAGGAAGCTACCACTCCATCGGAACACCGAAAACCCACATCGTACTATCCACGGTCCCCACATAGAGTCGACCATTGGCAATCGTCATCCCAGTCAGATTCCCAGCCGCCGTCATCTGATTCTTGCTTGACCACAGCTCTTTACCAGTCGTCGCATCCAACGCGTAAACCACCGCCTTCATCCTACTCGACGCATCGCCGCTGGACAGTGCGAACACCACCCCGTTTGTCGTTACGGAAGGCACCGGCTTGATCAGATCCTGTGACGTCCAGGTTTTCGTCAACATCACCTTGCCACCTTGCTCTTCCAGCTTGAACGCTACCACTGCTCCGTTCTTCGCTTCGCCAACCAGACCCCAGGATGACGCCAACACCCAGCGTGTTCCATCTGCTTCCGCCCAACTGGTGAGTCCGCCCCAAACTGATCCTCCCACCACATCGCTCATCCCTAGCGGCTCGCCACCCAGCGCTGCGGAATCGGCAATGTACAGACGTCCGTCTTTACCAGCCGTCACAATCACATCGCGATTTTTGTAGGCGAACACCACTGGCGTAACGTCAGATTTCAATCCACCGGGAACCTGGAACGTGCCCTTCAATTGCAGGTCGCGTGCAGTCAGTGCCAGCAGACTATCGCCCGCTCCGCCTTGGGCGTAAATGGTTCCATCATTGCCAATCACCGATCCACCCATGCCACCGAAGTTGCCGCCCTTGGACTCAAAGGATTTCACAGCGGGTTTATCGGAACTGCCGATGTCCACAGCCCACACAGCATTCGCCGCACCGCCGCAATCGGCATTTGTTGTGGCGTAAATCACCTGGTCATTCATATTCAATGCACTGATCTTGGCATTGGCCGGCAACACTGCTACGGGTGCACTCACGTCCGATCCATCGGCAGCATTCACTTTGCGCAGACGACCATCGCTAGTGATCACATAGATTGCCCGTGGCCCAAACATCAGGTTCGGCGTGGGACGCGGTGGTGGTGCTCCAGGAACAGGGGCTGCCGCTGGGCGTGGTGGTCCAGGTCGACGGAAGCCTATGCTTAACAGGGTCGGTGCGGCCATCCCACCGGTGCAAGTGGCAGTGGTTGGAGCCTTTGGTGCATCGGCCATATAGTCAAACTTCTTGTCCCAATACAAGCGATTCAAATCGGAATCCATCACATGCAGCGCGCCGCTAGTGTCCCCGATGAAAGCCAGCTCCTTAAATCCGCGATACCCAATCAAGGTTCCAATCAGCACCGGAGGCATCAACGTATGTTGCCCACCGCCGCTTGGCCTCATCTTCCAAAGGAACTGGAAATCCTTGGCGACGGTATCTTTCGTGAATCGGGGATCTAATTTTTCCCAACCAGTGCGCTGATTATCGTTGGCAAACGACGGCCAATCCAGCGACCTTCCCATCTGCCCCATCGCGACAGTTGAACACGCCAAAGAGCCAAATACAACAAATAGTTTTCTCATGATATTCCCTTAAGCCCTTAGCGTCCTGGAAGTCCAAATGCGTAAATCGTGCTGTCGAACGTGCCCAGATAGACACGACCATTGTTCACAGATAAGCCCCCGAAATGAACGAAGGATTTCATGGCATCGCCACTGTTCCAAAGTTCCTTGCCTGTGTCGCCATCCAAGGCGTAAATCACCGCCGGATGCGAGTTTTTAATGCGAATTGCTGAGGAATTGGCACCCAAACCTAACTCCGGCGTGGCCTGCACATTCGATTCGCCACTGCCGTAAGCGTACACCACGCCATTGGCGATCACCGGCGGTTCAGCCTGGTCCATGTTGCGCGAAATCCACGCTGGAGTCAGCATCACTTTGCCATTCTTTTCTTCCATTTTATGAGCCACCACCGCACCGCGCGTCACAGCTCCATGCGAAATTCCAGGCTTGAATTGTGGATGAACTGGACCCCAAAATCCAGTCAACACATAGCGTGTTCCACTGGCATTTTCCCAGGTAGCCATTGACCCCCAAACTCCGGCTTCAGCAAAGTTCACATCTTCATTGCACATCAGCGGTGTGCGATACACCGGGGTGCGATGATCCGCCCCACCAAGTGACTTCGAATCCATCAGCCAGACGCGACATTCCTTGCTGGATGCCACTACATATTCGTTACCCTTCCACTTGAAAACTGCCGGGGTCACCTGCAAATCCAAATCACGCTTCCACAGAAATAAGATATTGGAAGGTGCATAGTAATCCTTGAACTTCAAGTCTGCAGTTGTGGCCACCAGCAGGTTGCCTAGACGATCTTCTGAAGGGTCATAGTTGGCATCGCCAGTGGGTGCGTAGACAGTTCCGTCGAACCCGATGGCCGCACCGGAACGTCCCCACAAGCCACCACCTTTAGGATTGTAGGTTGTCACCTTCTTGGTAGCCAGGTCAAAACTATACAGCAAGTTTGGATTCCCACCGCAACCTTGCGCAGTGGTCGAATACAAAACGTTATTTACCAGATTCAGCGAATAGGCTTTGCCGTTGGCAGGCATGAACGGTGCGGGCGGTTCCACGTCTTCACCATCGGCGACATTCAGAAAGTGCATCATGCCATCGCCGGAAATCGAATAGACCGTGCGCGCTCCGTTAGCCTTTGGTAAGCCTATGGTTGGGGTGGATACTAATCCTCCAGGACATAGCGGACCACCCAGTCGCGGTTCCTTTTCCGAAGTGTAGTTATAGTGCTTCTTCCACAGCAGCTTTCCCGACGCAGCATCAATGCCATAAATGTTGTCGCCCGACCCAGCCACGATAGCAATTTCTTTTGGACCAGAACCGGTAGGAACATTTTCCACAATCACCGGCGGCAACAAGGAGTGCATCTCACGCGGCAAATTGTCCAGCTTCAGCGACCACAGCAACTTCATGCCCTTCACATTGGCTTTCGTCAGAATCGACTCATTCTTCTGCCAGCCAGTACGCTGCGGATCGCCACCATCGGTAGGCCATTCGGCGGCCCATGTCGCGGTCAACAGCATAGTAAGACCCGCGCAAAGTGTAATCAGGGTACTTCGTTTTTCCATAAGGACAGTCTTCTCCTAAACGCTAACTAATGATTATTTCAGTATAAATCTACCAGCCACACCGTCAAAGATTTTTTAGACCGCACGTGCTGCCCGGTAATATGTGGCGGTTCCGGGCAACCCAACTATAGACAATCTCTCCGACGGGTTGAAAGAAGGGTAAAAACAGACTGACGACCGCTACAACTACAATACGCCGCCACCAAAACCAGTCTTCCGGTGGAGCTGCAAACAGTACCGTCACAGTCAACCAAAACCATGTTGAGAATAACAGAATTTGACGGAAGGCAGCATAGCCTGCGAACACTTGATCGCCATTGACGATTAAATGCATTTTCGCTTCCAGGGCAGAAGCCGCCAGTCCATGAGTTCCGTTTTGAGAAGGTTGCCATGTCAGCAGATGGTCAAAATCCAGGCGTTCCAAAACTCGTTTTGATCGCTTGCACAATCCGCAGTCGCCATCGTAGAGCACCAGCATGATCAGCGGCCATTCAATAAACAGGAAGGTGCCAGCCAGTAGGCAGCAGATCCAAATTCGGTAGGGATTTTCCAAAATGAGCAACATTCCCGCCCCTAAAAGGACGTTCCCCCACAGGACTGACGAAGGCAAATGCAAAATGAATTTGTGCAGCAAGCCCACCACGCACAGCAGCGCCAGCACAGGCCAGAAATTAAGGTTAAGCAGCGCCACTAGCACGACGATTTTCATCATCAGCGCAATGTTTGGCCGCAGCGTCATCATTCCTTCAAGTAAATCACACAAAGAAGTTACGCAGTGGTGCCGTAGCGCGTCTAAAAAATCTACGGAGTCTTCCAAAAACCAATGGGAATTTTGAACGTCAGAATATTTGCGACAACCATGCTCGCCGGAATCGTCAGTCTGGAAGGCCAAACGGTGCGCAAGCGGTCCACTGTACTGGCGGAATTCAGCAGTGCCGTGGAAGAACTTTGCGAAGCGGTCAGCCCCGGCGTGGTGCAAATTGAAGTCCGCTCCAGGGCCCCTGTAGAGCGGGAAGATGGCCGCAGAGCGGGATTCTTTGTTGAACAGCGCACCAGCGGTTCCGGTGTAATTGTGGATGCTGCCGGTTACATTATTACTAACGCCCACGTGGTGGAAGGGGCTCGTGAAATTGACGTCAGTGTGGTGGATATGTCGGACCCGTCTAAGAAAAATTCCCATCTGCATTTTCCTGCCCGCGTTGTAGGCTCCGATAAAGAAACCGATTTAGCTGTCTTAAAGATAGATGCCACCCATTTATCAGTGCTGCTTTTTCGCGATTCTGACACCTTAAAGCAAGGTCAAATTGTGTTCGCCCTGGGTAGTCCCTTAGGCCTGCAAAACACGTTGACGGTGGGATATGTCAGTGCTATTTCCCGGCAATTGCGGCCAGATCAACCCATGTCCTACGTCCAGACCGATGCGCCAATTAACCCAGGCAACAGCGGAGGGCCGCTGCTTGATATTGACGGGAAAATTACCGGCATCAACACCATGATCTTTTCGCAATCAGGAGGCAGTGAAGGAATCGGCTTTGCCATTCCGGGCAATGTGGCACGCCGCATTTATTTGCAACTGCGCAAGGAAGGGCGTGTGCATCGCGGAACCATCGGTGTGGTGGCGCAGGATATCAATCCAATCATGTCTCAGGCATTGGGTCTGAACCGGCATCCCGGCATCATGATTTCCGATGTGCTTCCGCACAGTTCAGCCGAAGCCGCTGGCCTGGAAGCCGGGGACATCGTGTTAGGAATAGGCGGCAAAAAGGCGAACGAAGCACACCAGGTTCAGGCTGCGATTCTGCAGTTGATGGTGGGCGACAAAATCGTTTTAGACATTGAGCGAGGCGGCAAAACCTTGCAGAAAACTATAGCAATTCTGGAACACCCAAACTCCCCCGTGGATCTTGCCGATCTGGTAAAGGATCGGTCCCATCTGGTTAAGGAATTGGGAATTCTGGCGTTGACCCTGGATGAAAAAGTGACTCCCAGCCTTCCCGAACTGCGTCGATTAGATGGCGTGGTGGTGGCCGCAATTCCGGCAGAATTCGCGGCCATGAATCCTGGGTTGCAACCTGGCGATGTCATTTATACCTTTAATACGGTCCCGGTTCGTTCATTGGAAGAATTGCGAACTCTATTGGCCGCCAAGAAGGTTGGGGAACCAATTGCTTTGCTGGTTGAACATAAAGGAACTTTAGGTTACGTTTCCTTTGCACTGGAGTAAGCCATTTTTCAACAACTTGCCTTCGAAATGGCGATCATCCGCAATATTTGTTCGAAAGGTTCAGTAACCATTGCGATCATTGAAAGCATCTTATAGATAACAAGGTATTCCAAAAATGGAAGGATACTTTTAATTCGGAACAATCATGCGCACAGCCTCAGCAGAAGAATCTTTAAAATTCGAAGTAGCCCACAAAATTCGGTCCTCGATTTTTTCCGGCGAATTCAAGCGCGGACAGCCGCTGCGGGAATTGGCATTGGCGAAAGAATTACTGGTTAGCCAAGCGGTTGTTCGTGAAGCTCTGACTCATCTTGAGCCCATGGGACTTGTGCGTCGCGTACCAAACAAAGGCAGCTTTGTGACCGATCCCACCAAAGAAGAGATGCGCGACCGTTTACGGATGCGTATTTTGATTGAAGAGATTATCTGTCTGGACGCCTCTGCCCGAATGACCGGCCCGGATTTTGATGAGGCCCAAGCGCTGGTCAACGCCATTGATGAAGCAGTGAAAAGCGGCGAAACGGATGCCGTTCTACGAGCTGATAACGCATTTCATGTTTATTTGTGGCAAAAATCAGGCAGCCCTGTGTTGTGTCGAACGGTAGAACACGTCAGCGCCCCGTTGTACGCATTTTTCGGAGTGGCTGAAAATGGCAAGAGTGCCAGTGGCGAACGAGCCATTTTAGTGGCCATGCAGTCTCGCGATGAAGCGGGCATCCGGCAGGCTGTACGGAATCATCTGGAGAATTCTTTCCCTTCCCTGAAGGCTTAGCATTTCCTGGCTGCTTACGGTCGACGCATCAAAAAGTACATTGTGGCTGGTGCCGTTCCTTCTTCCACAATCTGAAAACCAGCGTCCTTAATCTTCCCAGTCCACCAAGTGGTGCTGCGAGTTCCTCCATGAGTTAGCATTGGTCCAAAAGCGAACTTCGCAAAGCGATCATTGGCTACCAGCATCAGCAGAAACTCACCACCAGGTTTCAACACTCGCGCAGCTTCAGACAATGCCTGCCCCACCGTATCCCGAGGCAAGTGATCCACCGCATAAGCGCTAACCGCCCCGTCGAAACTAGCCGCCTCAAAGGGAAGCTTACGCATATCGGCAGTTACGATGGTCGCCCGTCCATCCACCCCAGCAATTTTAAGATTCGACAACAGCCGCTCCTGCGGACTCTTCCCAGCTCCAAAGTGCGCATCGAAAGAAGCGCCGAAAAGGTCAAGAGCCACCAACGTCGTCTGCGGTCGAGCCGCCAGCACCATGATGGAGGACCTACCTGTCCCCGCTCCAATATCCAGGACTCTACCTACGCCAGATCGGAGGAAGTTCTGGGTCGGCATGGCCGCCTGTCCATTCACGTCAAAGGCACGCACACCCAAAAACGCGGTCATGGCCCACAGCGCAATCACGCTCAATACGATCATTAGCCATTTCGACCAATTGAGCTTGCGTCCAATCAGCAATGCCCCCAGAGCAGGACCCAGTATGGCCAAGTGCCCATAGCTCAGCCACCAGGGATAACCAAAATCGAGTGTCGACATGAACCAAATCTTAGCGCACCCAGGTTGAACGTGCGGTGTGGAATTGTTATCAGCGTCCATCAGCGGCCCAGATTCATGGCCGCTGATAGACGCCGATGAACGCTAATAACACAATTGCGCTCCAACACTCGAAGCTGTCCGATTGCCGGTAAACTAAGTGGCACCTCAAACAAACGACCTTGCGTTTGTGGGGCAAGGCGGTTTCGCCTGCCGCGGACTTACAAATAAGCTAGTTCAAGGGTGCACGACAGCTCTCGCACCCAGTCAATCATTGCCGACCGCAGGTACATCTTCGCCATCATAAATCCATCCATCGCTTCCCGGAAGAAAGATCCGCAACTCCGCGCTCATTGGGCCAACACCCCGATACCCTGCATCACCCTCCAACGCATAATCGCGAACCGTATTCCAAGAACAGCCAGCGTTCAGCAAAAGTTCTGCAAGAAGGAATGTTCCAGGGCTGGTCGCTGAGATCCAGATGGTGTCACGTGCACTCCAATCTTCTTCACGAGAGCCCACGCAGTCTTCAGCATTGCTGAGTGCAAGCACCGGAAGGTTGTACTTGTTGCGTTCATCCAACCATGGATGAGTTTCTGTTTCAGTAGGCCAATAACGTAAAGCGCAAGGCTTCATGGATAGACCTGCAGGCAAGTTGGCGAGATTCAACTCACCTGCTGAAATGATGATCCTGCGGATGGCTGATTCGGGATGACTGATTGTGAGTGTGACGTTTTCAGCCGGACCATGGAAGATACAGGCGATCAAAAATATTCCGAGTTCACGGCACTTTGCAGGGTTAAGATACAGCCAAATGGAATCGGCGCGATACCAGCCGTTATAGTCGTGTACTACTTTCCGAATCAACAAACGATCCGTTATGAGTTCGATAGGCGGCACAGGGAATCCGTCAGCTTGAAGCACGATATCCGTGTCACCCGGGGGGCCGTCTGGCAACAGGGCCGCAACCTCTCCAAAGATTCGATTTAGATCACAATTGAATTCTGCCATTCCGTATTTTAACGTACGCGTTTCCTGTAAAATAATACAGTCAATGCCAACTCTGGGAGAAGCGAATGATTCAGTTGAAAGTGAACGGCTCAAGCAAGCAGTTCAGCGGAGATCCTGAGATGCCACTGCTGTGGTACCTCCGCGACCAGCTCAAAATGAAGGGCACAAAATTCGGCTGCGGCATGGGCCTTTGTGGCGCTTGCACTGTCCATGTGGATGGCAAGCCTGCCCGCAGTTGCCAAACTTCCATGAAAGCTGCCGAAGGCAAAACCATTCTCACGATTGAAGGGTTGTACGCCAAAGGTAAACAGGAACACCCCGTACAGAAGGCTTGGAAGCAATGCGCTGTCCCCCAATGTGGCTACTGTCAGAGTGGGCAAATCATGCAGGCTGCGGCATTGTTAAAAGACAAGCCCAAGCCCAACGACAAAGATATTGATGATGCCATGCAGGGTAACATTTGCCGCTGCGGCACCTACCAACGGATTCGTCAGGCAATCAAACTTGCCGCAGGGGTGCAAGCATGAACCGCATAGAACATGTCAGCCGTCGTGGATTTCTGAGCCAGGTATTCTCCGCCGGTTCATTCATTTTGGGTGCTAAGCTGCTTCCGCTGGATGCCGTGGCCGCAACCACTGCGCCTTCCTGGCAACCCGGCGTGTTTGTAGGATTAAGCCCCAGCGGCATGGTCACCATTGTGGCCCATCGTTCAGAAATGGGTACCGGTGTACGAACCGTATTGCCCATGGTCATCGCCGACGAAATGGAAGCTGATTGGAAACGTGTCAAAGTTGAGCAAGCCATTGGCGATGCCAAATATGGTTCGCAAAACACCGACGGTTCCTGTTCCATTCGCGATTTCTACGACACCATTCGTCAAGCCGGTGCCAGCGCAAAGCTGATGTTGGAAAGGTCCGCCGCCGAACAATGGAAAGTTCCTTCATCCGAATGTCATGCCAAGAATCATGAAGTGATTCACACCAGCGGCAAGAAGCTTGGATACGGCGCCCTGGTGGCCTTGGCCGCAAAGCAGCCTGTGCCGAAAATTGAAGAGCTGACCTTCAAGCAGGAAAGTGAATACCGCTACATCGGCAAAGATGTTCCGATGATTGACCTTAACGATCTGGTCAGCGGCAAAGGTACTTTCGGCATGGATGCTGAAGTCCCCGGCATGGTGTTCGCATCAATTGAACGTTCGCCTGTCTATGGCGGCAAATATAAGAGTCACGATGATACCGAAGCCCGCAAAGTGGCTGGCGTTACAGATATTGTGGTTATCCCCGATTTCAAACCACCACACATGTTTCAAGCATTGGGTGGCGTGGCCGTCATTGCCGATAGCACTTGGGCGGCAATGCAGGGTCGGAAAAAATTGAAGGTGCAATGGGAAGCCAGTCCCCACGCCAGTTTCGATTCCGATTCCTACAAAAAGGAATTATCAGACAAAGCCCGCCTTCCGCAAAAAGTTGTGCGCAACGTTGGCGATGTGGATGCCGAATTTGGTCGCGCTGCAAAGACTATTGACGCGCAGTATTACGTGCCGCATCTTTCCCATGCGCCAATGGAACCACCGGCGGCTGTGGCTGAATTTAAGGACGGCAAGGTAACGGCATGGACGGCCACACAAAATCCACAAGCTGTGCAGGATGCAGTTTCAGCAGCATTGGGGATCGACAAGAAAGATGTCATCTGCAATGTGACCCTATTGGGTGGTGGCTTTGGACGTAAGTCGAAACCAGATTATGTTTGCGAAGCGGCAATTTTATCGAAGAAATTAGGGAAGCCCGTGAAAGTCGCCTGGAGCCGTGAAGAAGATATTCAGTTCGATTATTACCATGCTGTGGCTTCCATGTATATGAAGGCCGCCGTGGATGGTAAGGGCAAGCCAACGGCCTGGTTGCATCGCAGCGTTTTCCCGACCATTGGTTCCACTTTCGATCCTTCAGCCAAGTATGGCCAGGAATTTGAGATGGGCATGGGCTGGGTGGATTTGCCGCATGACATTCCCAATCATCGTGCCGAAAATGGTCCGGCCGATAATCATGTTCGGGTAGGTTGGATGCGCGCCGTGGCCAACATTTACCACGCGTTTGCCATTCACTCCTTTATGGATGAACTGGCAGCTTCTGCCGGACGGGATCCGGTGGAATATCTGCTGGATGTGCTGGGCAAGGATCGCAAAGTTCTGATCAAGCCAGAAGGCATGGCTTACTGGAACAACACCATGACGCAGGACAAGTATCCAGTGGATACGGCACGTCTGCGACGGGTGATTGAACTGGCAGCCGAAAAATCGGGATGGGCGAATTATAAGCCCAGCAAAGGGAAGGCACTGGGAATTGCCGCGCATCGCAGCTTTCTAACCTATGTGGCGACGGTGGTTGAAGTGGAAGTGGACGACCGCGGCCAACTGAAAATTCCGCGAGTTGTGTTCGCCGTGGATGCTGGAAAAATCATGCATCCAGACCGAGTGAAATCGCAATTCGAAGGGGCTTCCGTATTTGGGACCAGCATCGCACTGCACGGCGAGATCACGGCGAAAAATGGTCGGGTGCAGCAATCAAACTACCACAACTATCCAGTGGCCAGAATGAACGATGCTCCCTACCAGACAGATGTTCATATTGTGAAAAGCGACGCTCCGCCAGCGGGAGTGGGTGAACCAGGGGTGCCCACAGTTGCCCCGGCCATTTGCAATGCAATCTTCCGCGCCACCGGCAAGCGAATTCGCGAGTTGCCCATTAAGAAGCAGTTGGCTTAATTATTGAGAAGAACGCCAACCCAAGTGTTTGTTGACGAAATAATTCCAAAACGTTGTGAGGCCAATGGCAATGCCGTTGGCCACATAGCGATTCATACCCAGTAAGTTGAACATCACGTTCAACAAGACAAGGTTTATAACTAAGCCCATCAGGCAGATGGAGTTGAATTTCACAAAGCGATGGAACTTACTGCGTAACGTGGAGCCTGCTGAAACTCGGCTGGCGAAGGTCCAGGAATCGTTCCACAGAAAATTGTTGCCGATAGCGATTTCTGCTGATAAAATTTTGCTGCGAGTCAGTCCCCATGCCAGCATAGAAGGGTCGCTGAGTAGGAACAGCAGCAGCATATCCACCGCCACACCGCTCAAACCAACCAAACAGAACCGGGCAAAAGTAGATTCCTTCAACAGGCCGATGCGTAGCCTGAAAAGATGTTGCAGGTACTGCAGGTAGATGGTTGCAGAGACTTTGCTTTCTCCTTCCTTGCGTTCGCAAAACACATAACCTACTTCAGAAATGCGTGAAATAGAACCACGGGCAAGCACCTCGATCAGAATCTTATAACCGGTTGGATTGAGCGTCTTTCCGGCAATGGCCTCGCGTCGCAGCATGAAATAGCCACTCATCGGATCAGCAATCCTGCCCACCACTTCCGGCAGCAATACCAAGCCGATCAACTGCGCCGTTCGGGAGATTAAGCGTCGAACATAGCTCCAATCGCTGACCCCACCATCTTCCACATGACGACTCCCCGCTGCCAAATCGGCACCAGATCGCATAGCTTTCACCAGTTGTGCCAGCACTTCAGGTGGATGCTGCAAGTCGGAATCCATCACAGCCAGAATATTTCCGTTCGCAGCCTGCCAACCACGAATTACGGCAGTTGCCAGACCCGATTCAGTAGTCCGGCGCATCACCCGCACCTCCGGCAGAGCAGAGCATTCATCCAGCGCCAATTGCCAGGTAAGATCTGGACTATTGTCATCCACCACAATAATTTCAAAGGTCAAATCGGGGATGCTGCTGAGAATCGCATGCACCGTGTGCAGCGTAGTTTTAATATTGCGCGCCTCATTGAAGGTAGGCAAAATTAAACTCAGTTCAATGAGGGAGGATGTTGCAGAACTGGGAACTTGATACGGACCATCCGGAACAGGAATTGGGATGGATGAACGTGTCATCAAGGTATATCGGCAGAAATTAAGGTTCCCGCCAGTGCTTCAGATAGGATGTTTTGAGGAGGTCAGTGATTCCCACTGACCCCCCACATTGCTGATTGCAAGAGGATTTAGAAACTATACACTAAAGCTGGAACCACAACCGCACGTGGATTTTACTTGCGGATTGCTGAACTTAAAGCCCGATCCTTCCAACGATTCCACATAGTCCACCTGAGCCCCATCTAAATAGAGCAGGCTTGCCTGGTCCACAAAAACTTTCAACCCATCGTAGTTGTAAGTCTTGTCCAGCATGTTCGGAGTGTTTTCGAAGGCCATCGAATAGCTAAAGCCAGAACAGCCACCACCCACCACAGAAATGCGTAGGCCTTGGGGCTTTGGTTCTTGTGAGGAAAGAATCTCTCTTACCTTCGTAATCGCGTTTTCAGTTAAATCAATCATAATATGGATACCTCGGCTCAGCAGGGATTCGGTCTTCTACTATTCTAGACGAAATCAGGACGGAAAACGATTCATCATTTGGCTCAGCGTCACCAATTCGTATCCGCGCCTTCTTAATTCGGGCAGGATCACGGCCATAGCAGCGATTGTAGCCCTAATGTCGGGCGCAGCATTCGTCCTTCGGCCATCGTGAAAACAGAAGATTGCGCCATTTTCCGTCCGTTGCAATATTCGATCTTGAATCGCCGTCGCACCTAACTTCCAATCCAGCGCGATCACCGTCCACAGGACTCCTTCCAACCCGCAGGCCCGTTGAGCCTCACCCAGACCAAACCAGCGGACCCCGTAAGGTGC
>JAYWBH010000371.1:0-5343 GCA_043781815.1 Bryobacterales bacterium
GCCCGGGTAGACAAAGAGTTGGCCGGACAACCAGAACTGCAAGGTCGTTTAATGGACATGATGGGGCGGTCCTATCGTGATTCCGGGAATCCTCAAAAAGCATTGCAGTTGTTCAACCGGTCGTTGGAATTAAGGCGGCAGATCTTTGGCAATGATTCGTGGCCGGTGGCTGAAACTTTGCAGAGCTTAACGCAGCTTCACAGCATGACTGGAAATTATCAGGACGGTGAAGAGACCGGCCAGGAATGCTTGCGGATCATGCTGTTGCTGAAGGGTGAAGAAGATGCCGAAGTGGCCAATACCAAAAATATTTTAGGACTCATTCTGGCTTACGAAGGCAAGCATTCTCAGGCCGGACCCATGATGGAATCCGCCTTGGTCACGTCGAAAAAACTGCTTGGGGAAACGCACATCTACACCACATCGTTGATGAACAATCTGACCATTGTGTGGCGAGCCCAGGGGCGGCTGGACGAAATGGAAGCCGTATTGCGCAAATTGTTGGCGATTGAACGTCAACAGCACGGCGATTGGAGTCCCCGGACGGCGCGCGCCTTAACCAATCTCGGGCAGATTTTGGTGGAACGGGGCGGGGCAGTGGAAGCCACTCCCTATCTGGAAGAAGGGTTGAAGATTCGTCGTAAACAGTTTCCTGGTAAAGAGAGTCCGCATCTTGCCATAAGCCTGTCGTCCATGGCCCAATGCCTGCAAAATCAAGGAAAACTGGAACTTGCTGAACAGTTATGGCAGGAAGTGATTCCCATGCGTTTGAAACTTCTCGGCCCCAAAAATATCTTCGTAACCAGTGACCAAATCAATTTCGGAGAATGGAATCGTCTGAAGGGAAATTTGGACAAGGCTGCGGAATTGGGGCAACAGTCGTTAGCCATCCGCAAGGAAACGCTGCTGGCTGAGGATCCATTGTTTGTGCAGAACTATGCGCTGCTAGGACGGGTGGCACAAGATCAGGGCCAGTTTCAGGTAGCCGAAGAGTGGTTCCGCAAAGCTTTCGATAGCAGCACGAAGCTGCACGGCGCATCCAATGCGCGCACCACTGCCGATTCCATGATCAGCCTGGGACAAGCGTTGGTGCACAACGGAAAAGCCGAGGAAGGCAATCAATTGCTGGCCCACGCTGTGGAGATCCGTCGTGCAAAGCTTGCACCGGATGATCCACAGCGCATGGCTGCAGAGCATGCTATCGCGCCAAGTCTTCCTTCCCGTTGACAATCCGCAGTAGTTCTTTGGCTGGTTTGAAACGGCCTACCTTCTTTTCAGGCACATCTACACGTTCGCCGGTTTTCGGATTTCGACCAATGCGTGCCTTGCGGTCCCTTGAAAAAAAGATTCCGAATCCCCTAATTTCAATACGGTCCCCACTGGACAGGGCTTTCACCATTCCGCCAAACATTCCGTCTAAAACTTCTTGAGAATCGGTTAAGGTTAAGTCGCAGACCCGGCTGATTTCGCGGATCAAATCCTCTTTGGTGAGGACGGGCTTCACCTTTGCTTGTGCTCTAGCTTCTCCAACCATTTTTCCCCCTGGTTACTGCCAAAAATTGTGAGACCCGTGTGACGCAATAGTCCAAAGACAGATACACCTCTGAAGTTTTTGAAGAACTTCAGTCACGGATTTTCAAAATAAAAGGGGGGTACTGCTAAGCAACACTACCAACTAATGCAATAGCAGTATATCATCAATCTCCGCTGATTTGTCGCTCTTATTCCAAACTTAATATCCTGGCACAGTGCCAAATGCTTGCAGAAGACCTGCCATCCAAAGTATGCTTCCCTGTATATGAAACATGTTCTTCTGCTGTTTGCCGCGCTCAGCCTATTGCACGCAGAAAATTGGCCGCAGTGGCGTGGTCCCCGTTTAGACGGCAGCAGTCATGAAGTGGGACTGCCCATCAAATGGTCCACTACTGAGAACATCACCTGGAAGCTGGAACTTCCTTCGCGCAGCGGTTCCACGCCCATTATCTGGGGCGAATTCATTTTTCTGAATGTTGCCGATGGTGACAATCTGGAATTCTGGGCGTTAGACCGTAACGATGGCAAAGTACGTTGGAAAAAGCCGCTGGCTGGCGGTAATTTCAAAATCAATAAACACAATATGTCCACTCCCTCGCCGGTGACCGATGGCAAAACCGTGTGGGCCATGACTGGCACTGGGATTATCAAGGCCTTCGAATTCGATGGCAAAGAACTGTGGGCTCGCGATGTTCAAAAAGACTATGGAAAGTTCGGGCTGAATTGGGGATACGGATCGTCTCCCTTGCTTTATAAAGGCTCTCTCTTCGTGGAAGTGCTGCATGGGATGAAGACCAGTGATCCATCGTATCTGCTTAAGATCGATGGCAAGACCGGCAAGACTACCCAAAAAGTGGAGCGCTGGACCGATGCCAAAGTGGAAGCACCCGACGCCTATACAACGCCTCAACTACTGGAATACGGCAAGAATACAGAAATCGTGATCAGTGGTGGTGATTACGTCACTGGCCACGATCCGGAAACTTTGAAAGAACTGTGGCGGGCAAAAGTGTTGAACCCCACCAGCTTCGCCATGAACCGTATCATCGCTTCAGCAGTGGTCAAAGACGGCATGATTTATGCCTGTTCCAGGGTTAAGCCAATGGTTGCCCTAAAAGCTGGCGGCAAGGGCGATATCACCAATACTCACGTTGCCTGGACCACTTCTAACGGTCCTGACGTGCCTTCCCCCGTCACCGATGGAACTTATCTTTATGTCACCAACGACCGTGGCATTGTGTTCTGTTTCGATGCCAAGACAGGCGCCGAGGTATATTCCGGTCAACGCATTTCCAAGGCCATCTACAGTGCCTCCCCTGTGCTGGCCGATGGCAAAATTTATATCACTAGTGAAGAAGGCGTTACTACGGTGCTCAAGGCCGGTCCCAAATTTGAAGTGATTGCAGAAAATACTTTGAACGATTACACGCTCAGTTCACCGGCCATCAGCGATGGTCAAATTTTCCAACGCACTGCGGCACATCTTTACTGCATTGGTAAGCGCAAAAAGTAGATTCACTTTTTCAATTTTCCGTCCCAACGTAAGCCGCCGCGCCATAGCAGTGGCGCCCCGATAAGCGGTGTGGGGTTGAAGCCAACCACATATTGTCGATCCAAAATGTTCTCAATCGCCAACATTGCTGATACGGAGCTGGTCAACTGATAGCGGGCGGTGGTGTGAATAGTGGCGTAACCGGGCAAGCGATACAGATTAATTTCGTCCTCAAATTGCAGAGCAAAGCTGCGCAGACCTGCAGAAAGCATTCCTCGCTTATGCGTCCAGGTCAGTGTGGCTGAACCCTGACTCTTCGGAACTTGCGGCAATCGGAACCCGTTGGCGAATCGACCATCGGCATAAAGGTAAGAAGCTTCGCTGCGCAGTTGTTTCCAGTTGTAGGACCAAGTGGCTTCTACTCCCCGGTTCAGCGCACTGGCGGCATTCTGTCGTTGCCGTTGAATCAAAGTTGGCGACGTGAGTAACGTCACATTGGTTATGATCTGATTGATCTCAGTACGAAACGCAGTCACCGAAAGACGACCCAACTCCCCACTATAATCGGCCCCCAACTCGGCCCCAAATGCACTTTCCGGTTTCAAAAGAGCATTGGGCAAAGTGGTCGTATTACCAGCTCTAAATTCCCGGTAGAGTTCGTTCAATGTAGGGGCGCGGAAGCTTTTGTAGACAGACCCGCGGGCTCGCCAATTCTTCTTTCCGTAGGTCAAACCACCGCTGGGGTTTAGAAACGTGTTGATGCCCGTGCTGTGCACCCGCGTGCCACCAAACAGACGCAGGGAGCCTGCCTTGAAATCGGTTTGCGCAAATCCACCGCGTTGGAATTGCACTCCGCCTCCAATGCGTTCCCCTGTTGGCACAAGAATGTCTTTACTTTGTCCTTCCACCCGTTGGAAATCGCCGCCAATCAGGGCGTTCCACTGTGTACGGTTCACGCCATACATGGCGGCCCCTCCGGTGGCTTCAGCAGGCACACGCTGCCAGGACGTGATCCGTTCGCTGTTGCGATTCGCCGCAACGGTGGAGAAGCTGGCATGGTACTGGGCACGCTGATGGTAGGCCAAAACAGTTAACGAATCTGACCCAATCTCGCGATGATAGTGCGCGGCAATTTCACCCGCTCCGGTGGAGTTGTTCACCAAGGCTGTTCCGTTGGCGCGCTGCTCGGCCAGCATGTCGAACTTCAAAAAGAATCGGCTCTTGGCCGATTGCAACCAATCCGCGCGGGTATCCATGGCCACAAAGCGAACCCCCGCAGGAGTGTCTGCCGTTCCGCGTTTGTACTGGGGAACAATGTAGTAACCATCGGTCGTCAAGGCGCGGGCATTGGCGGAAAACGCCCATTGCTGCATAAGATGAGAAAATCCAGTGGAAAGCTGATGGGTGTTGCTGTTTCCACCTTCATAGCTCCCCAACAACTTCCACCGTTCGGCTGGCTTGGTGAAAAAAGAGATGGCCCCGCTAAGCGCCCTGTCACCGAATACACTGGTCGATGCACCTCTGGAAATTTCGGCACGGTCCAAAGATTCCGGTGCAAAACGGGTCCAGTAAACCCAACCGCCAAAGGGATCATTGGCTGGAATGCCATCCCAAAGAACCAAGGTTCTGGATGCTCCGCTGGAACCTAACCCGCGTAAAGAAATCCCTTGGGTGGTGGGGTTGGCAACTACGCTGGAAGATCGGCGAAAAAGGCTGAATCCGGGTAACGTTCGCAAACGGTCGTCAATGTTCACCCCGGGGTTTTCTTCAATCTGTTTCGTAGTGAACACGGCGACAGCCGCAGGGGTTTCCGTTGCGACTGATTCTGTCACCGTGATGGAACTCTTCAGAGGCTCAACTTTATCGGGCGGTTGCGGGGCTGGCTGAGCGAGGGCTAACCCAGTTATCAAGGCCGATAAAACGAGCACCTTGCCAACCTGCCGCTTCCATAACTGCCGGCCTGGCAGTAAACACAATTGCGATGCTTCGAATTTCATCAGGGTGTATTGGCGTCGCTAACTTAATTTCAACGTCGGCCAGAAACTTAAGGATATCGTAAACGGTGCCTTTTGAAGGAACTGAAATGTCTGTGGCCCCGCAACGGAAACGCACGGGCCATCCTCTGGAACTCATTTCCATGGCCAGCCAAGCTGCGTATTCCACCGCCCAATCAAACCATTCCGCTTGCCCGGCAGCTTGGGTATCCAGCACAATTTCAATCCATTGGTGCTGTTCCCTGGTGAACTCCCGCACTTGCAATTCCCCCGTGTGGGCCGTACCTTTCCAATCCAAGTGCCGCGCACCTTCCCCATGCTGAT
>JAYWBH010000372.1:0-5329 GCA_043781815.1 Bryobacterales bacterium
AACTGTGAGTCGCTTGCCGGTCTTCACTGCTTCCAGATAGCTCTTGGTAAGCCGTTCGGCTGGTGGGCCAGTTTCGCGATTATCGCCATGATCCACGAAAGTAATTACAGGCATCATCTCTGCCAACTGTTGCACGCCACCGACGTGGTCAAGATGAAAGTGTGTGGTTATTAAATAATCAATTTTCTTAACGCCAGCTTTTTTTGCGGCCAGCATGATTCGGTGGGCGTCGCGTTTATCAAAGCCGGGCCAACCAGCGTCCACCAGAACACTTTCTTTATTGGGGGTGACAATGAGGGTGGCTTGTCCGCCTTCAACATCGACAAAGTAAAACTCCACTGTTTTGTTTGCAGCGGTGGCCAGGCTCAGCGTGGCCATCAATACCAGAATCCAACGTGTCATGAGGTGCATCCTACCACAGGGATGGGCCACAGGCATGGGATGAAACATTTTTCCCGCGAAGTACGTAAACTATCAGTGAGGGTGGACGAATGCCATTTTGCATTAAGTGCGGTACGAACGTTACAGATCAGGACCAGTTCTGCGGTGGATGCGGAGAGCGGCAGGATCACGCTACAGGCACCACGTCGTCCACAGCTTCCACGGCAACGGCGGATGACAGCGGTTCGCAATCGAAACGCGGGACGCAGGATATGCTGAGTTCACTGGATCCGCGGACGGCGGCACTGCTGTGCTACATCCCGGTGATTGGATGGATCGGTTCGGTGATCGTGCTATCTTCCAATCGCTTTCGGCACGATGCTGAAACTCGCTTTCATGCGTTTCAAGGGCTCTACCTGTTTGTTGTTTATCTGATTGTGGATTACGTGTTGGGGCCAATGCTGTCGTTTCAAAGCATGGATTTTCATTTGGAGAAAATCATGAAGCTGGGGTTATTGGCTACTTGGATCTTTCTGCTTGTGAAGACCAGCCAAGGCGTACTCTTCAAACTTCCTATTCTTGGGGAGCTGGCGGATCGGTCGGTATCTGAGCAAAAATAACAGCCGATTTATCCGCAGATGACGCAGATAAGCACTGAGGCATCCTGAAATTGTCACTATTGGCCCCGATACAATTCGCCAAAGAAATAGGCGGTACTTAAATAGCCAAACGGTTATTCAAACAAGTAGATTCGACTCCTTTCTTGGATGCTTCTGGATGCCCCATTGCTAAAATGGATCACTCCGCCAATGGTGCAAACGTCTCATGCGTTTGACCTACGCGTGTTCTAAGAAGTGGGAAAACGTTGAAGCAAATCTAACGCTGCACCTCGCTTATTACCATTTTTGTCGTGAATTACTGATCACGTTTGCACCATGAAAGAGTTACCACAGGCACATTTACTTTAGAATTTCAAGAGCGTACAATTGAAGCCATGCGGCCCCGTTACAATGAAAAAAAGACCACCCAAGCGGCTGCCAAATTTCTCAAGCTTGCCGGGGACAGCATGGAGTACCTCAAGCTGCAAAAACTTCTCTACATGTTAGACAGAGAAGCGTTAAATCGATGGGGTAGGTCCATCAGCAATGATGAGTACTTCTCCATGAAGCTTGGTCCAGTCCTGAGCGAAACCCTGGATCTTATAAATGGGAGTGAAGGAGACGATACTTATTGGTCCAAGCATATATCGGCACCCATGAGCTACAAAGTGGGGTTGCTTGCCGATCCTGGAACCGCAGATCTTTCACAAGCTGAAGAAACGCTGATAGTTGAGATCCACGAAAGGTACAAGGGTATGAACGGTTTCAATGTAGCGGAAATCCTACATCAAACTCTTCCAGAATGGGCAAGGGTTACGTCTGGGCGGGTGCCTATCACCCACGAATCTATCTTCAAAGCGCTTAACAAACCCCAAGCAGAAATCGATGCAATCAATGCGGAGTTAGAAAATCTTGCCATCGTCGATGGGTATTTCATGGCCGGAGATGCGTGCTAGAACTTGGGGATACGTTCATACTTCCTAAATCATCCGGTGCGATCGAGCATTTGTGGATACTTATTACCTGTCCTAAAAATAACTGCTCTGTTGGTGTGAACTTGACGAAGCTTAGGCCAAATGCAGATAAGACTGTAGTCTTGCAGCCTGGAGAGCATCCTTTCATTAAAGTTGAATCGATTATTCTCTACTCTGACGCCAGATACATTGAACTCATTAAGCTGTCTGAGATGTTAGGGAAGGGGTCGTTTAACTTTACCTGCTCGACCCATTCCAGATGCACCCCTCCGTTTCTAACTAAAGTTCAACGGGGGCTGCTTGTATCTCCGTTTACTCCAAACGCCATTAAAGATTACTGTCGAAATGTTTGGGCCGGTGACGCGGCCTTAAACGCTCGCATCGAATAATTAACCAACACAACCTTAGGACACTACCATCTGTGGATGATGGTATATTTATTCATAGGGCTGTATATTTAATCAATGATGAAACGTGTCGGCATTGTTGGCTTTCGCGGTTATAGTGGTGACGAACTTCTGCGGATTTTGTCTCGGCATTGTGGTGTGGACGTTTATTTGATGGATCACCGTTCCGATGCTGGCACCAAGCCGATGCCTATTGGTGCTCACGGTCCGGTGCGCATTGCGGCTACTGCGGATGCGGCTAAACGTGCTGGTCTTGATTGCGTATTTCTGGCTACTCCGGCTGATGTTTCCATGGAACTTGCGGCACAGTTTCTGGGTGTTGCCGTGCGCGTTGTCGACCTCAGCGGAGCCTTCCGTTTGGGTACTGTTGAAAATTACAAGCGGTGGTACAAAGAAGACCATACGCAACCGGAATTACTGGCTGAAGCGGTTTACGGGCTGCCTGAAATTAGTCGGGAGAAGATTGCCCAGGCCCGCCTTATCGCCAATCCTGGCTGCTATCCTACTTGCGCCAGTTTGGCCATTCGGCCACTGATGGATGCGGGGGTGGTGGATCTTGCGGCAGGAATTGTTTGCGATGCAAAAAGCGGCGTGAGTGGTGCTGGTCGCAAGCCTTCGTTGAAGACTCACTTTTGTGAGGTGACGGAAAACTTTTCGGCCTATTCGCTGTTGGATCATCGCCATGTTCCTGAAGTCCTTATGAACACTGGTTTGGAAGTGGGTCAGTTCAGTTTTACGGCGCAGTTGATTCCTATTCATCGGGGCATTTTGGAAACCATCTACTTTCGCGCTCCTCGAATTAACTCAGCAGCCGAGTTGATGGATATTTATGTGAAGCGCTACGGGAATGAACCATTTATTCGCTTGTATGAACCTCCGGCGGTCCCTGACATTGCTTCTGTCGCGCGAACGAATTTTTGCGACATCGGCCTGGTTTTTGATCCTTCGACGAAGCGCGGCATTGTGGTGACGGCAGAAGATAACCTGGTGAAAGGCGCTGCTGGTCAGGCTGTCCAGAATATGAACATTATGCTGGGCTTTGCTGAAACGGAGGGCCTGCTGTGAAGCTTTTAGTGAAGCTGGGCGGCACGCTGCTGGATTCCATTGAATCGCGCATGGCGATATCGGCACAAATCGCCGCTGTGGTGAAAACTTTTCCGCAGACCGTGGTGGTGCATGGCGGCGGCAAGCAGATGACGCGCTATTTGACTGAGCACAACGTGGAATCGAAATTTGTGGATGGCTTGCGCGTTACTTCGCCTGCAGTGGTGGATGCTGTGCTCAAAGTTTTTGCTGGGACAGTGAACCACTTGCTGGTGTCCTGTTTGGTGAGTCAAGGGGCCGATGCGGTGGGCCTAAGCGGGATTGACGCCTGCCTGACTGAGGCAGTACAACTGAGCCCTGAACTAGGGGCTGTGGGAAAGGTGATTCGAGCCAACCCCAAGGTGCTGGATGTTCTTACGGCTGGTGGATTTCTGCCGGTTGTGGCTTGCGTGGCTGGTGACCGGCACGGCAACATTTATAACGTGAATGCGGATCAGATGGCGGTGGCCTGTGCCGTTGGTTTCGCCGCAACCAAGCTGCTATTTCTTACCGATGTGGATGGGGTGCGTGGCGCGGATGGATCGATTGTTCCGGTGCTGACTGTTGCTCAAAGTCAGCGATTGATCGACGATGGCATTGCCACCGGAGGCATGCAGGCGAAACTGAATGCGGCGGCAGCGGCGTTGGATGGTGGAGTTGCGGAAGTTGTGATTGCTCCCGGTGCGATGCCGGATGTTCTGAGCCGATTGCTGGCGGGCGAACCCATTGGTACCCGTTTCGTCAGGAACTAGGGGGAGGTTCGATATGGAACAACTGGTCTCAATTCAATCTCCGCTGATATTGCCTCCTGTCCCTGCGTTAACGGGGCCTGTGGAGCTGCGTAGAGCCACCATGCGCGACATTCCGGCGTTGGTTACCATGATCAACGACTATGCGGCCAAGGGCATAATGCTGCCCCGTACGGAATTTGAAATGGCGGAAAACATTCGCGATTTCAATGTCGCTTATGCGGGATCGCACCTGGCCGCTTGCGGTGCATTGCATTTTTACAGCCCTACGGTAGCTGAAATTCGGTCATTGGCGGTTCATCCGGATTGGAAACGGCACGGTTTGGGTCGTGATATTGTCCTTTCTCTGGAAAAAGAAGCTATGGAACAGGGGTTGAGGAGTCTTTTTGCCTTTACCTACGTGGATGGATTCTTCCGGAAACTTGGTTATGACGTGGTGGACAGGGGCGAACTTCCGCTAAAAGCATGGAAAGATTGCCTGCGTTGCCCGAAATTTCAGGCTTGTGACGAAATCGCAATGTTGAAACGGCTCACCCCGTGAGGGTGTTTTATCCCCCCATATGAGGGTATCGTAAAAGTGCAGTACTAAGTATCCTTAACCTATATTTATAAGGTGTTTCAATTAGCGTTAACGACTTTTGGTACGGTACCCTAAGCCTTTCAAAACTAAGAATTGTACCCTCAAAAGACCTACAAAACATTGAGAGTTTTTCCGGCCATCGCCTACTAATACTTAGTAATATTTATCTTCGGTTGTAGTACTGGAACCCGTAGAACTAAGGGAAAAAACTCGAAAATGCTCACTGAGACAATTGCCATCAAAGCGTCTACCGGACGCATCCTCTGTACCACCATATTTCGGTCTGGCGGCAAGAAGCTGCTGGCCAAAGGCCACCTTATGAGTGATGACGACGTGGTCATGCTTGAGGGGGAAGGTATGAATCAGGTGTGGGTGACCCGTCTGGAAGAAGGCGAAGTCAGTGAAGATGATGCTGTTTTAACGGTAGCGCAAGAAATGGCTTGTGGCTGCATGGAAATCCGGTTGGCAGCGGGTGGCCGGGCGAATTTGTTTGCCACGGAAAACTGCGCGCTTTTAGTGGATGATGATCTGTTGAAGCAGATCAACTGTGCGGCCA
>JAYWBH010000373.1:0-5322 GCA_043781815.1 Bryobacterales bacterium
CGTGAACCCGGTCGATGGGAAATTGACGCTGATTGAAACGATCACGGTGGAGACCATGCCACGCAGCTTCGCCATCGATTCCTCAAGCCGTTATTTGTATGTAGTAGGGATGCGCTCAAACCACATGTCAAGCTACCGGATCGACGCAGAGACGGGGAAGCTGACGAAGTTGAAGGAGTATGAAATGGGGAAGATTCCCAATTGGGTAGAGATTGTGGATTTACCGTAGCTCGGCTTCCACGGACACTCGTATTGATGAAGTAAATTGGGTCGACCCTTTGAAATAGATTATCCACAGATGACGCAGATGCACGCAGATAAAACCAAAGCGCAATCGTTAGTTGTTTGGTGTTATCTGCGCCATCTGCGGACAAATCCGTAAGGCATCTCAATTAAACTAGGAAACACGCGGGCTGTCCCCATGTTCTTTCCTGAAGCCTACCGCTGAGCCGCAATGAATCGGAATCCGTCAAATCGCTAAAATCGATGGATAAAATCGATGGGGACAGACACCGGACAGACACCTCGATTCCCTAAAACATAAGCTCCATGTTTCGGTTTAATAGCCTAGTCCGACCAGCTATAAGCATTGAAGCCATCAATGTAGCAAAGACTTACTGCGGTGCCTTTATCGTCCAATTCACTCCCAACAAAATCTGGTGATCCACTGTCCCCGTCGAAATCCCTACCTGTTGCGCTGACAAATCCAAGCTGAAACGATTCGTCATCTGATATTCCATCCCCTCTAGCATCGTAAAAAAACGATTCGTCGAAGTCTGTTTTTCAATCGTCAAGCTGGCGTGCGCTGTAAGTTGATTCAACACTCCGTGGGCACCCAACTTTCGTCCATAGCCAAGGCCCACATCCCAAATCCCTGCAGGGTTTGCCGAATTGGGACGCGTAGCCCCTGTCCAGGACAAGCTTGCGCCAATACTGTTTAATCCAGGATCCACGCGGATCAGCGCTGCACCTCCTGCGCGAATGCCGCCTTCCCCGCGAGTCAACGCAGTCATCGTAGGCGCGATCCCCAAATTAATTCCATTCCATTTCATAGCGGTGGTGCTGGTGAATGTGATGTGGTCGCTGGCCTGCGTCAACCGCTTCCCATCGGTCACAAAGCTGTCCAGGCCATCGGCGTTGATGCCCCATTCCGTGTGTTGGAAATACCAGTTGTCCGATTCTGGAGTAAATCGCAGTGTGGTGGGCAACCAGTAGCTGCCATTGGTGGTGAACCCATTGATCACGTCCAGCTCAAAAGTCCCTGGGGCGGCAATCAGCGGAGAAATGGTCAAGCGGTTGCGAAATGATGTGGACTGGCTGCGCCTTCCTCCACTACTTCGCCGCAACGCCGCAGTCAACGGAGTTACACCGGCAAGCAACCCAAACAGTAGTACAAGCGTCCAATGCTTCATTGACTAAAGTGTAAACCCACTTTGACCGTTTAGAATTAAAAGAGACACTTATGAGCCTTCGATTTTTCCCTCTGGCCGGAGCCTTGCTCGCCGTGGCCGCATTCGGCCAATCCCTGAAAGACTTTGAAAAAGCGATCACTGAATTCGATTTGCCCAACGGCATGCATTTCATTTTACTGGAACGGCATCAAGCGCCAGTGGCCAGTTTTTATATGCACGTGAACTCCGGTTCGGTGAACGATCCCGGGGGGCGCAGCGGCATGGCCCACATGTTTGAACACATGGTGGGCAAGGGCACAACCACCGTCGGCAGCAAAGATTGGGTGGAAGAAGAAAAGGCGTTGGCTTACGTTGAGGGCGCCTATGATGCAGTGGAAGACGAACGCCGCAAGGGTCCCCGCGCCGATAAGGGAAAACTGGCAAGGGCCGAAGCCACCTTGAAACGCTACATTGCTTTGGCTGGCGAATTGGTGGATCAAAACGCCTTTGTCCGATTGATTGAAGACAATGGTGCCAAAGGTTTCAACGCCAGCACCAGTATGGATTTCACCAACTATTTCTACAGTCTTCCTTCCAACCGGACGGAGCTGTGGTTCCTGCTGCAATCGGAGTGGGTGAAACGACCAGTGTTTCGCGAGTTCTATAAGGAACGGGATGTGGTTCGTGAGGAACGCAAAATGCGGTTGGAATCATCGCCACTGGGAAAGTTGATTGACGCCGCTGTTTTCAGCGCATTTGCCGCCCATCCCTACCGCGTGTTCACCGGTGGCTGGGCCAGTGACATTGTGAATTTACGAGCCAAAGATGCTCAGGAATTTTGGAAGGAACACTACGTGCCCAACAACATTACAGTGGGAATTGCAGGCGATGTGACCGCTGCCGATGCCAAGCGCTTCGCCATGAAATACTTTGCCAGCATGCCCGCCGCCGCACCGCCATCGCGGGTGACCACCACGGAACCTCCACAGAATGGGGAAAAGCGCATCAAGATTGAGGATGCCAGTCAGCCGTTCCTGTTGGTGGCCTATAAACGACCTTCCGAAATGGATCCCGATGATGCCGCGTTCGACGTGCTTGACGGAATCGTTTCCGGTGGTCGCACAGGGATGATTTACAAAGAGCTGATTCGGGATAAACAGGTTGCCTTGCAGGCCCAGACCGTCACCAATTACCCAGCCAGCCGCTACCCGAATCTTTTCCTGTTCTTCACTGTTCCCAATCAGGGAAAGACGGTGGAAGAAAATGAAAAAGCCTGGTATGAAATTGTAGAAAAACTGAAAGCTACTCCGGTGGATGAAATCACATTGAAGCGGGTCAAGACCAAAATGCGCACTGGTTTAATCAGCCAACTGGACGATAACGCCGGCCTGGCTGCGGAGTTAGCGCAGTATCATGCCACTTACGGCAATTGGCGAAAAATGTTTACTGCTTTGGAAGACATTGAAAAGGTAACTGCGACCGACGTGCAACGTGTCGCTAAAACTTACTTAGTGGAAAAATCGCGCACTGTGGCATGGATCGTTCCAGGTGCGGCAGAAGAACCAGCCAAACCAGAACCAGCCAAGGAGGTCAAATAATAATGAAAACCGCACTCTTCATGATTCTGTCCGCTGGCCTGGCCCTGGCGCAAACCACTAAGCCTCCCGCCATGCTGTTGACTTATCCACCATTGGGCCAAGTCAAGACCCCCGATATTCAAACCTCCACATTGAAAAATGGCATCAAGTTATATCTGATGGAAAATCATGCGCTGCCGCTGGTTTACGGCACCGCCATCATTCGCACGGGCAGCCTTTTCGACCCCGCAGGCAAGGTGGGCGTGGCGGAAATGGCCAGTTCCATTCTGCGTAGCGGTGGTACAAAAAGCAAAACAGGCGATCAATTGGATGAGCAATTGGAAAACATCGCTGCAACTGTGGAAAGCGGAATGGGCGATACAGAAGCCACCATTACCTTCACCGGTCTCAAGGAAAACGCTGCTGAGATCATGGGCGTATTTAAGGATGTGATCGCTAACCCGGAATTCCGTCAGGACAAAGTGGATCTGTTGAAGAACCAGTTTCGCAGCGCCATTGGGCGTCGCAATGACGATGCCGATGCCATTGCTTCGCGCGAAATGGAACGCGTTGTTTATGGGCGCGATACCGTGTTTGGCCGCCAGATTGAATATGAACACGTGGACGCCATCACCCGTCAGGATCTTGTGGGCTTTCATTCCCGCTACTACTTTCCTGCCAACATAACGCTGGTGATTCAAGGCGATTTTTCCGCTGCCGATATGAAGCAGCAAATTGAAACTTTGTTCGCCGGTTGGACCGTGCAGCGTCCGCCCGTTCCCGCTTTCCCCAAAGTGGATCGCACCAAAAGCAAGCCAGGAATTTATGTCGCATCCAAAGACAATGTGGAACAGACCTTCTTTGAAGTAGGTCACATGGGGGGCAAACTGGACGATAAAGATTACCCGGTTATGGATGTGGCTCTCAGCATTCTTGGATCGTCTTTCTCTGGCCGCTTGTTCAACATCATCCGCACTGAGAAAGGGTATGCCTATAACATAAGCGGTAACTGGGGGGCAGGTTACTTAAATGAACGGCTGTTCAATATTTCTGGTTCCGCTTCCTTGAATCACACCACCGACACTTTGGAAATTATTCAACAAGAAGTGGCCAGAATGGGTCAAGAAGAAGTTACTGATATAGAACTGGAATCAGCCAAGGCGCGCGTGTTGAATAGCTTTGTGTTTAACTTTGATAAGCCCCGCAAAACACTCACTCGCCTGGTTAGCTACAGTTACTATGGTTATCCGTCCGACTTTCTGTTTACCTATCAAAAAGCCATTGCCGCAGTTACTAAGGCCGATGTTTTAGCCGCAGCGAAACGGAACCTTCAAACCAATCAGTTAGTGTATGTAGTGGTTGGCAAAACTTCGGAATTCGGCAGGCCGCTGACGGAGATGAACTTGCCCATCAACCCCATTGATCTGACAATTCCAGAACCTAAAGCAAAATCAAAAGCAGCAACCGACACCTCGGTTCAGGCGAAGCAATTGCTGGCACGCGCGCAACAGGCCATGGGCGGCGCCGATGCCCTTGCTGCGATCAAAGACATCACCTGGAACTCCGAAATGAACATGGGCGGTGCGCTTCTTAAATCGAAAAATTTCTTTATTGCACCCAATCAATTGCGTCAGGAACAGGAACTTCCCATGGGCAAAGCAACTGTCTATTCCGATGGAGCCAGTGGATGGATGAAAACATCCCAAGGCATAATTCCATTGCCGACAGAGTTCTTAACTCAGGTGAAAGTCCAGACCATGAAAATTCTGCCAGGGTTGCTGTTGAGCGACCGCATATCCGGGCGAATCATTACGCTGCTGGATGCCAACACAGTAGACATCTCGGAACCGGGAAGTCCTTCCATGAAATTGCGCATCAATGCCGTGACAGGCTTTCCTGACAAGATCAGCTATACAATGGCGGGGATGACAGGGACGATTGAAATCGAAGAGGAATTAGAGGATTTTCGCGACGTCGGCGACGGCGTGAAAATGTACTTGAAACAGAGCATTCTACAATCGGGTCAGAAGTCAACTTCCACCTTTAGGGATTATAAAATCAACAGTGGGTTAACCAAGGAAGCGCTCAGCGCCAAACCATGAAAGCTGCCTGCTTCCTACTAATTTTTTCGTTCAGCTTGTCGGCTGAAGAAACGGCAATTCAAAAGCGCGGAAGGGCCATTGTGGAATCGGCTCTGGCGGCATTGGGTGGCCCGGCGTTTCTATCTATGAATGACCGCACGGAAGAAGGACGGTTGTATTCGTTCCATCGCGAAAAAGTATCAGGAGCAGCGCGGGCAGCGCTTTTCACACACTATTTGCAAAATCCGCAACCGACTACAATTGGATTTTTTG
>JAYWBH010000374.1:0-5317 GCA_043781815.1 Bryobacterales bacterium
CCGACCAATGGGTTGCCGTTGATTCAACTGCACCCGCATTTCAGCCTTCTCATGCTTATGATACTTCTCTAAATACGATTCCACAAAGGGCGAATCCACTGTTCCCGGCGCAATGCAATTGACGCGCATCTGGGTGGGATATTCCACCGCTAACTGTTTGGTCATGGCCACCACTGCACCCTTCGACATGCAGTAGGCGAACCGCCGCTTAATTCCGATCAAACCGGCCACCGATGCAATATTGATCATGGACCCATGCGAGGCCAGCAATAACGGCACTGCGGCTTTCGAAACCAGATACAACCCGAAAACATTCACTCGATACAAGCGGTCAAAATCTTCTGGCGAGCACTCTTCAATGCTGCCCACATGTCCAATGCCAGCGTTATTCACCAGGATATCAAGTTTAGGGATGGATGCGAACACGGCAGCCACCTGTTCAGGATCAGCAATGTTGCAGGTGTGGGCGACAGCGCCGGGCAGTTCAGCCGCCAGCTTTTGGGCGGCAGCAGCGTCCAAGTCAACAATGTGAACGTCAGCTCCGGCAGCCGTTAAGACGCGCGCAGTAGCCTCGCCAATTCCACTGGCACCTCCGGTTACAAGGGCAACTCTACCATCTAAGCGAAAGGGGACACTCATCAATTAAAGGGTAGCAGGTAAAGGATAGCAGGATTGGGAGATGTCGCCCTAAGTCACTCCCAATTCCCACAGCCCATGGCAATGCTCACCATCGACGCCAGTTCGCAAATCTGATTACTGCTCAGTTGCCGAATGGGCCACTCCCTAAATCCTCAGGAGATCGTAAAGCTTCATCTGACGTATATCGCCCACCAAACTAAAAAGCCAACGTCACTTGATCCAAATATCGCGGAACGCCACTGGCGCGTTGGGGTAGGACTGGATGCCGATCAACCCCGCTGGTACACCGCGTGCCGCATCGGTATTGTCGAACACTGTAGTTAACTGCGATGCCCCACTTTCGGTGTCGCTCAGGGTAACTTCATAGTGATTTCCTGTCACTGCAATGTCGTACTGCATCCACACGCCTGGCCGTGTTGCCGGTCCTGGGTTGTATTGCTGAATGCGAACGTCGTGCCCGCCAGTATGGGTAATCAGATCCCCAGCCGGAATTTTATAGATCGCCCCGGTACGGTTCTTAAACAATCCGTCCGGTTCGGGCTTGCGACCGTAGTAATCCTTCGATACATCGCCCCGGGCGTTATCGTCAATCTGCACTTCAAACCCTGAGAAAACAGCGCTCCAGGCCGGGTTGGAACCAAGATTTGCTCCTTCGGCACTGGCGCGTTGCGTTAGCACATCGGGCAACTTGACCAGCGGATTGCGGAATCGCACAAATACGCCGCTATTGCAGTTTGCAGCGTCGAAAACTTTGAATTGCAGCCGTAGGTGGAAATCGGTGAACGTCTGCGGAGCGAAGTAGAGTAGGGAAAAATCTGAGGAGCCGTAGCTCACCAGTTCCCCGGCCAGGAAGGCGAACGCCTGACCACTGTTAGCAGCTCCGGCCAGCCGCCACTTCTTGAAGGAATCAGCGGTGCCATCGAATAGAGCGGCAAAGCCCGCAGCCGTTGCGCTACGGATGACCGCCCGCGGCAAAACACTGGATTCCAGTAAGTCTGCAGTGCGACGCGATAACGCAACGCCTGTCAACATAGGATTGGGTGAACCCAAGCTGGGGAACAGCGCCGGTGCACTGACGTAACAATTGGTAGTGTCGTGAATGCGACCAAATTCATTGGTCACGGAAGTGGCTGGGTCGGTACCCATCCATAGGGTTCCAGCGTCGTGATGAGTGGTTCCTTCCGCATCGCGACGATTGGGGAAAGGATGCGCGGCGCGCAACTGAGCAGTTGTGGAACCGGCTGCCATGGGCACGGTTTTCCCTCCTGCTGCCTGCAAGATATCGAAAGGCTGACCGGCTGCGAAGACAATGGCCACTTCATCGGCCAGAGCGTCCATTGCGTCCCAAGTTTGTTTGTCAATGTTCGATTGGGCGGTGTTGCTGGTCCCCGTTTTGACATCGGCTAGCGAGACTTCGGCCACAGCCCGCGAATCAACCGCACGGGTGGGAGAAAGGCGTATAAAGCTGTCAGGGTTTTGCGGCGTCATCTCGCCAATACCGCGTAGCGTGATCACCACATGTGTGTCGGTCGCGCCCAGCATGGATTCCAACTGTTCTGTGTCGGGAATTTTCTTGAACAATTCCGCTTCTGAATCCTGACCCAACTTGTTCAAACCGGCGGCCGTGATTTGAAGATGAAAGAAACGGTCTTCCCCGGCGATGTTGGATTTACCCTTCACAAACAGAGCTGAAGCCTGCAGTGAAGTCTGGGTGGAGGTGGGCAACGAGGTAAGCGACGTCCTGGGAATGCGAATGGTGAGATTGGATCGTAAGTGAGCAATCAGGTTTTTGCCCATGCGCTGTGCAGCTCGTCCGTCTAGGGAAGTCTTGAACGTATTGAGCGCCAGACGAGTACTTTCAATCGCTCCCAGAGAAATCACAACTGCGCTCTGACGCCCGTTGGAACGTGGTGATAGGGGGATTACTTTTTCAATGTTGTCGGTATCCTTCACCCGAACTGCGGTGACACGCACCCAATTGTCACTTTGTGTTTCCGTGATAATATCCAACACGCGGATTTTAGGGACTATCATTAAGCGTTTGCGGGCGTTGGCTTCCGTGCCTATGCCGCCGGATTCCCCAGCGGCGGCCCGAGCAACCTTAATCAGTTCTGGAACGGCACTGAATTTATTAAAGGGGAACACTCCCGGCTCGGCTCGCGACTGCACCGCCAACGGAGCTTCTAACTTCAGCAGGTCTAGCATGTCTGATCGCGATGTGGAATCGCTGGCTTTGAACCCCAGCAGAATCCGTAGCTGACCGTCGCTCACCTTCGGTGCCGGAGGAATTGGAACGGAGACTCCGCTAGCCGCACCAGCAGCAAAGGCCAGATCGCCAAAAGTTCCCATTCCCGCGAAACGCACTGCGGGGTGGTCTGGCAAAGCAGCCAGGCTAATCGCATGGGGCGCAATTGCAGGTGTCCCCAAGCCATCAAAAAGCTGCCGCCGCAGTGCCGTGTGCAGGTGTCCGTAAATAAAATCATTGCTGGTGTTGACGCCAATTTGATCACTGGACTGTTGAAAATACCGATCCTTGAGCTCAGCCACCAGAGAGGGAGGCCAGTTTTTGAATTCCTGATCCAGCAACTGCGGAGACCATCCGCCCCAGGCCAGGGATCGTCCACCGATGGTATAGAGCAGCCCGAAGTAGCCAAGTGACGGGTGGCTGTCCCAGGGAACCCGCGGGTCAGGAATTCCACCTTGAAACGGCATGTTCTGAACGTGCTCGGGGAGAGTGAAGGGGCCTTCCTCAAGAATCAATATCCGTCGGCTGTGGGTTGCGTCATTTAGAAACAACCGGGATGCAGTCACCGCTCCGAACGTTCCTCCTCCGATTATGATCGCGTCAAACCCACGAGGTCTGCCGGCTACGGTCACCAGTGCGCTATCCATCGCTTCCTGCAATGTATTGCAGAGAAAGCGACCCATTGTATCCAGCGTGAAAGTTGTGTTTTCTGCTACTAGTCCCATACCTATTTAGTGACGTTCCGAAGGCGGGCGTTTCAATGGGAGGGGACAAAGTTTTCAAACACATTGCAAAAGTACGAAGGTGAGATGGTTTTTTCTAATTAAAGCCACCTTTACCAACTCTATTCACAAAGAATAGTTAAACTACAACTACACTACGCGCTATAATCTCCCAATGCCTCCGCCCCCAGAGCTGATTGGAGTCCTTAGCCAGTTCAACCCCTGGTGGCGTCACGACCCCATTGCCGACCTCCCCACCTGGAAGCGAAGTGCCTTACATGAACTGCGCCTTTGGCTGAAGAACCCGCCCAACCACCGGGCGATTCTGCTTTCCGGTTGCCGTCAGGTGGGCAAAACCACCCTACTGCTTCAGTCCATTCAAGAGCTCTTAATGGACGGCGTTGCCCCTGCCAATATTCTTTACGTGAACTTTGATCATCCGGTGCTGCTGCTCTCAGGAATCGACGCGGTGGTGGAAGCGTGGCGTCAGCGGGAACCACGGGTGGACGGTCCTGAATATGTGTTTCTGGACGAAGTTCAATTCGTAAATCAATGGGACACCTGGGTGCACAAGCAAGTGGATTCCGTACGCCACCGTCGCATTGTAATGGCTTGTTCGGCAATGCCGTTGTGCACTTCAAAGCTCAATGGAACTGCATCCCGCTGGCACACCATCCGGCTGGCCACTTTGTCGTTTTATGAATATCTGCAAGTGCAGAGGGCTGGAGTTCCTCCCTTGCCAAAGCTGGGCGATTTGGCCCGGTTGTTCGATTGGACTCCTCAGGAATTCTTGCGAGTTCAGGAATTTGGAAAGGCTTATTCCGGGCACTTTCATGAATATCTGGTGCGCGGCGGCTTTCCACAAACAGCGAACGTGGAAAGCATCAGCCAAGTGCAGCGAGTGCTGCGGGATGAAATTGCCGATAAGCTGCTGAAGCGGGATATGACCACACTGTTCGGGGTGCGCCGCATTCAAGATCTTGAGCATACGTTTCTCTACCTGTGTCTGCGTCCAGGGTTGCTGGATATGTTGTCGCTCTGTGCCAATCTCCAAGTGAAGCGACCCACCGCACAGCATTTCCTGACGCTACTGGAAGCCATCCATCTAATCCACCGCTTGCCGCCACATGGGTATGGCAAGCAAGTCCAGCGCGCCCGCTACAAGATTTACCTGACAGATGCAGCTTTTGCGGGAGCGATGATGATGCGCGGAAAGAGTCTGTTGGACGATCCGGCAGCATTGGACATCGCTGCTGAAACGGCTGTTTTCAAACATTTGCACTTGCGCTATGGGGCCCATGCGCGCTTTTCCTATTGGCGCGATGGGAACGATCGGCCTATTGATCTGGTAGAGCAAACCGGAGGACCGTTGGTTCCCTTCGCCATAAAATATCGCGATATGCAGTCAGGTCATAAGGAACTGAAAGGGCTATTGGACCTGTGCGCGAAAAAGCAGATTCATCGTGGGTATGCGGTGACTAAGTCCGTAAGTGATTTTGGAGAGGTCCCGACGACGAAGGAACACAGAACGAAGGTGATGCAGATTCCTGCTCCCTTGCTGTGTTACTGGCTAGGGGAGTAGGGGTTATTTTTCGGCAAAATTGACCCGATTGAACCTGAATTCCGAAGTTAGTGGGATAGGCCTCCGGCCTGTCCTATCCTACATCTGAATGCTGCCGCTTTATGACATTTTCGAGGGCCTGAAAAGGAC
>JAYWBH010000375.1:0-15386 GCA_043781815.1 Bryobacterales bacterium
CTCTCTTGCGCTTGCGCTCGATGGCGGCAATGGAAACCTGATCTACGGACAAGGTTCGTCGATCGCCAGCATTCAGTAAAGAAGTCAGTTAGTAGTTAAAGTAGTATCCCCATCTCCCACCAGTTCCTCCAACTGGTGGGAGTTTTTTTGAGACAAAATATATGATGCGGACAATACTTTTAACCATTTTGTGGGCAGCCTCTTTGGAAGCGGCGGATAGTTTCACTGTGACGTCTGGACCGCAACCCCATCAAGTTCTGCAACGGTCGAAAGAGGGAGTAGCGCAGACGGCATTTTCAGGGACGGCCTTAGTCGATGGGCTGCTGGAAGGTCGCGTGGATAAGGGCGGTTTCAGTCGTTTGACGACGATCAAGGCCGGACCCTGGACTGCCATCGGACCTCCGCTCAAAACAGGCGGCCCCTACGCCATAGAACTTCGCTTCACTCCCAAATCGGGCGGGAGGCAGGTGGAAAGGATGGAGAACCTGTTTGTGGGCGACATTTACATTCTTTCTGGCCAATCCAATATGGTGGGTCGGGCACGTATGGAGAATCCCGAAACGCCGCATCCCAAAGTGAAAGTTTTCAATATGGAAGGCAAGTGGGATATCGCAAAAGAGCCTCTGCATGAATTGACCAAGGGGTTGAATGACGTGCTGCGCGGTACCGGATTGGGTTTGCCATTCGCTAAGGAAATGGTGCGACGCAACGGTGTCCCTATCGGTCTTGTCCCTTGTGCAAAAGGTGGCACTTCCATGGCTCAATGGGACCCGGGGTTGAAATCGGAAGGTCGAAAAGCGCTGTATGGGAATATGCTGGCCCGTTTTCGCGATGCTGGGGGCAAGGCTGCCGGGCTGCTTTGGTATCAGGGGGAATCCGACGCCAAACCCGAAGCCGCTGCCATTTTCGGGGAAAAGTTTCGGAAATTTGTAGCTGAAGTCCGGGCCGATTTTGCTCAGCCCGATCTACCGTTTTACTATGCGCAAATTGGTCGTTACGCCGCTGCCATGGAACCTGCTTATGAAGGTTGGAATCAAGTGCAGGAAGCGCAGCGACTCGCAGAATCAGGCATAGCCAACGTCGGAATGGTGTCGACGATTGACCTGGAACTGGACGATTTGATCCACGCCAATCGAGCCAGCCTACAGCGTCTTGGAGTGCGTTTTGCGAAACTGGTGCTGGATGGTGCGAAACCGCGCTTTTCAGCGGTGAAATGGGACAATCCGTATCAGATTCGGGTCGAATTTCAGGGAGTAACCGGCAAGCTGGCAACGTCGGGTGGCCGTCTAACAGGATTTTCGTTGCGCAACGAGGTCGGCCAGGATTTGAAAATTATCTATCGGGCTGCTATTGATCCAGCCAGCAACTCGGTGGTGCTGTACCTGATCCACCAAAAGCCGCTCCCGGAATCGCTGTATCTTTGGTATGGGCAAGGTCTGGATCCAATCTGCAATCTTACGGATGCGGCGGATATGGCGCTGCCTGTGATGGGTCCGCTGAAGCTGCCAGTCCAAACGCATTAGCGGGAAGGGAAATCGCGGTGATTTATGAAGCGGCAGCCTCCAAAGTTTTTAACTTGGCCGCCAAAGTTGTGCGTTTCAGACCCAAAATATCTGCCGCCTTCTTCTTGTTGCCCATGGAACGTCGCAATGCCTGATCGATCAAGGATCGTTCCAGCCGACTTACAATGGATTCGAAATCAATGCCGCTTTCCGATAAAACGAGGTCAGCCGCTAGCGGGCCAACAGGAATTCCGGGAACTAGGTTGACCGCAATCGGAAAATCAGCAGGCAGCAACACCATCCGATCCCCGCTGAACGTAATCGCCCGATCCACTGCGTTTTCCAACTGCCGGATATTCCCCGGCCAGTGATAACCCATCAGTTTTTCCAGGGACTGCTCAGCGATCCTCTTGGGCTCCATTTCTTCCTGCGCGGCGATCTTTACCAGGAAATGTTCCACCAATTGAGGAATGTCTTCTAAGTGGTGTCGAAGAGCAGGCAATTCTACTGGCACCACATTGAGACGATAGAAAAGGTCTTCGCGAAATTTACCTTCCTTGGTTTTAGCCTCCAAATCGACATTGGTGGCGGCAATTACCCTCACATCCACTTTCTGGACTTCCGAGCTTCCCAGTTTTTGAATCTCCTTTTCCTGTAAGACCCGCAATAGCTTGGCTTGCGTTTCCAACGGCATGTCTCCGATTTCGTCCAGAAAAATAGTGCTCTTGTGGGCCTGTTCAAAGCGACCCGCCCGCCCCTGGACTGCCCCCGTGAATGCCCCCTTGGTATGCCCAAACAATTCTGATTCCAGTAAGGTTTCCGGCAGAGCGGTGCAGTTGACTGCAACCATCGGAAGATGTCCCCGAGGACTGGCCAAGTGCAACGCTTTGGCCAACACCTCCTTGCCGGTGCCTGTTTCGCCTGTGATCAAAACTGTACTCCGGCGGACGGCCAATAATCGCACGGTGGCCGCCAACGCCTCCATTGGAGGGCTGTTTCCAATCAGGAATCGCCGCCAAGGTTCTTCTGCTTTCTGAATTGGAGCCCTGTTCAATAACAAGCCTGCTGAAATTTGTTGCGCGGCAACGCTAATCCAATGTGCCAATTCATCCAACGGCAGGTGGTCTGGGTGAGCCATATAATGAAACACCCCCAGTTTGATCAATTCAACCGCTTCCTTGATGGACCCCCTTGGATTCCAAACAATCACCAATGCTTCCGGTGAACGCTCCCGGATGGAGGTCAAAATAGCACCGGGCTGCTTTTCGTTGGGCAGTTCCACAAAAACCAATTGCGCAGCTTCACCCAGCCCTTTGGTTGTATGAAATAAGGTCACCTCCAAGCCGGATAGCTTGCTGCAAAGATGTTCCATATCCGGTCTGCGCCGAACATGGGCAGTCAGCCAGTGTATGTGAAACGGTGTAGAGATCCCGCTTGTTATAAGTTCGCCGTTCATTCGCCTTGATTTACCATCGTCTCCTTCAGCCGCCAGCTTTACCTAAGATCTTTCCGACCGCTTTACCCTCGGGGTATACTAACCGCATGAAGCTCCTTCTGTTATTCGTCACAATTGCGGCGGCATTCACATTCGCCCAGCCAGCGGGCGGTTCCGCCCCTAAAAAGCTAACTCCAGAAGAATTGAAGCAGATGATTGATGCCAAGCAAAAGTTCTTCTTCCTTGATGTTCGTGAACCGCGCGAACTGGAAGAACGTGGGACCATTCAAGGTCACGTCAACATTCCATTGAGCCAACTAGAAGCCAGGGTGAATGAAATCCCCAAAGATATGGCCATTGTAAGCGCCTGTGCCCGAGGCGTCCGTGCAGCCAAGGCTGCCGTCATCTTAGAGAAGCATGGGTATACGCAAATCACGTTGTGCGCCATGGAAGAATACAAGGCTAAGGGGTACGATTTGGTTTATCCCAAAGCGAAGTAGAAAAGCAGCGTGTTATACTGTTGAAATAAGCACAGATTTTGTGTGCTCCCACCTAGAACGGCCAGGTAGCTCAGTTGGTAGAGCAGCGGACTGAAAATCCGCGTGTCGGGGGTTCAAGTCCCTCTCTGGCCACCATTTTAAGGTGTTTGAAATCAGCATATTGCTGATACCTTTTTAGTCTGTGTCACTATCGTGTCTTTAGACCACACGGTTTGCATCAGGCTATCAATCCGCTCCTGACGCTTAGTGCTCCACTGGGCGTAATGCTTGCGGATAATTCCGGGAGAGCTTCCAAGAATGTTTGCGACATCCTCGAAGCTCACTTCCGGATCTCCTAATAGTTCCGTTGCCAGTGTGTGCCGGAATCGGTGGGCATGGGCCCCAGTCACTCCGGACTTCAAAAATACTTTCCTTAGTGTACGATCAACTGACCGTACAAGCGAAGCCAATGTTCCATGCCCACTCCAAAAGAAATATTCGGCATCAGGACCGGAGCAATCCGGGTTCGGCAAACATTGCAGCGCGTCAACAACTTCCGCAGGAACGCGCAAAAGTATTTCTTTGCTGTTCTTGATGGTCCGGACATGAATCCGATCACCCTGCAAGCTTGATCGTTTCAGCGTCGCCACGTCGGAAATTCTCAGTGCCGTGTGACGCAATACGAGAAGCATTGCTCTTGATCGCCGCCGCTCATACTGCTCTTGCCCCAACGAATCGCAGGCTGTCAGCATCCTGATGAATTCTTCCTGCGTATAAGGCTCTACCGCCTTGTCCATCAGTTTGGGCGATCTGCAAAGCTTCGCAGGATTGCCAGCGATCCAACCGCGCGCCTGACAATGCGAAAAGAAACCACGCAGGAAATCCAGTTCCTTTGACCAGGTGATTGGTGCAATGTCCCGGCTTAGCCGGTAGGCGTCGATAAGCTCAACCGTCACATCCTCGGTATTCTTAACGCCGCGATCTATTGCCAATGCCAAGAAACTTCTTAGCGTCCGTCGATATTTGAGGAGTGAACTTTCGCGCACTTCCAAACTGCTAATGAACTGTTCGGCCGCTGCGGCTAGCGTTGTGGAAGGCTTAGCGGGTGTCTCTTCCATCATTGCGCCGATCTTGCGATAGGCCCTTTGAAGGTCACGGGTTTGAAGCGAGTCGCGAATCCTTTTCCTATTGACTGTGCCGTAGGCCCACAGCGGACAAGTGCATTTCAAATAGTCATTCCCCTTCTTTCGATGAGGACATTTCGGCGTGTGCCGTCGAATTGGTTTCAACATGCCGCCGATTCTACCCAATTTAGACGCACCTTTTTTCATAGAGCCGTTGTGCCACTGAGTACGGAATGCTCAAAGCTACCCTGCCGTGCCGTCCATTCTTCACTGGCTTGCCGTGCTTCAGAACACCAGCTTCATCTTGAAACCAGCGCCGCACTGTATCGACGCTAACACCCCAAAGCTCTGCGTAGAACGCAGGGGAATAGTGCGGATCGATGTTGATAGGCTCAATTCTGGGCATTGAAACTCTCATCTGAAATTCCCTCCGATAAAATTATGCAAGGGCCCGATAGTTCCAGGAGTAACCAATCAGGCCCTCTTTTCGATGGGGCATCTGCTAAACAGAAGGGCGGCCCCCATCAAACTCGAAAACTTATGCCGGTCCGGTAATCATCGTGGGTTGAATGTTTACCCTTACGGTTGTTGCGCCGTTCCCGGCTGCTAAGATTGCGTATCCAACCAAAGGCTTGCTACCAGTGCCAGGCGTTTTGGTCAGCTTTGCAACGCTGGAATCCCAGTACAGTTTGTCGCCTTGCACAATTGCGTCTGTGGTGACTTTGGTGAGTTCGAACACTCCTTCGGTCTGTACCTCTACATCCAATCCGCTCAGTGCCGTGAATGCTGCCACGCCAACAATAGAGCCCACAACAACTAAGCCGCCGCTTGCCACGTCTGACGGTGCCGACAGCGTAATAGTCTCGCCGTCTTGAATAAAGTTTTTCATTCGATACCTCGTTTGGTTTGAATTACAAAAGTTCTGCCGCTTTGCGGCGATTGCAGTTTGGCGATCTCCGCGTCCAGTTGGTTCATGGTCGCGAGCAAATCGCGTTGACTCCGGTTCGTTTGGGAACGATCGCGGAAAGAAACGGACTCAGGCGAAGCCATCTGATAGATGACCTGGTCCCTTTTGGTTTTTAGCTCTTCGACAGTCAGCGCCATAGGTTAAACCCTCACGTGAATGTTCACGCGCTGCGCTGCTGCTGTGGCAATGATGAATATGTCGCCCAGTTGAATGGGTTCATTGCCTGCGGCCCGTTCGGTGTAGTCTGCTACCAGCTTCAAGCCGTTTATCGTACTGACGCTGGATTCACCGAAATAGATATCGCCGCTGTTTGTGTCGTGATTCTGAAGCACCATTTCGGTGCAGGCAACGTTTGCGGCCAGGCCCAGCGCGGTTGCGACATTGACCGCGCTGGTTCCAACAGTGACGGATTTTGTGATGTTCTTGGCCATTTGTCTTACACTCCAACGTTGGTGAAGGCTCCCCGGAAGTCGATGCCGCCCGCGCCGAAGTCGAGCCTTGCTTTGATTTCTACGCCGCCAGTGTCAAAACCGTTGCGGGTCTCAACGAACAGGCCTTCGAAGCCGCTCAGGTAGCTGTATTCGATTACTGGGAGGATTGCGGGATCAGCGAACACGTACCACCGGGTGGTGCTGTAAGTATCCAAACGCGGGTCAACAACCAGTTGCAGTTTCCCGGAAAACGGGTTCACGTCGGTAGCGGCTGTTGGATAGATTGCGGAAAGGTATTGCTCGGCAACGGTTTCAAGTTTCGCCGGAACAAGCAAATATTTCGGCGTTGCGTTGATGGCAATCGTGCCGTTGAGTCCCTTCTGATTACGCATAGACAACCGGGCTTCGGAAAGAGTTGTTGAACCAATTGTTCCCGCAACGGTTTGAATATTTCCATGATCGGTGTGAAACATCCGCTTGGTATCGTTTGCCAGCGTCGGGCCCAAACCGCTGCCGGTAGTGAGCAACTGCGCCAAGAGTTGGTTTTCAAACTCAACGGCTGCCATTCCCCAACCGGAAGCGATATCGGAGAAAGTTCCCAAATCGTCATTGATCAGCATTTGGCGGGTCATGCCGAACACCTTGCCATAGGTCGCAATGGAATACGCTTCCTTCGATTCAACGGTGGATCCGCGCTTGAATTCGCCCTTTTCGTTAACCTTCTCAAGGGTGGGCATTTCACCGCGACGAAGGATATTTTTCGGTTTGAAGTCGTTCACTGTCCCGCGTCGGCATACCACTTTCATGCCGCTAGGAGCTTGCCCATACTGCGCCTGCAACGATTTGTTGGTGACGTTCGATAGCAGGTTGCTGAAGTCAGAAGTTGCGTTCAGCGAGCGAGTGACCACTTCCGCGTCACTGCCAAAGGTGTCCATGTTGCGAGCCCGAAGCATCACACGGGCAAAGTCAGCCATGCGATTACCGACGAACTGACGGCCCAATTCTGGAACAACATGAGTCGTGTTGATGCGGTGATAGAAGGCATCGGCTGCGGCCCTGGTCATATCTTCCGTTGAGGTTTCGCGGGTGACGTTTGCGGGTGCTCGGTTGATGATGGTCGGGCTCATGCGAACCGCCTCTTCAAGGATTGCGGCCCTTGCTTCCTCAACGGTCGCATTGCGGGTGATCAGGCCTTCGGCGAAGGTGGCAATGACACCAACCGCAGTAGCCATTTGACGAATTTGTTCTTGTGGATTCATGGTTGAATTTTCCTTTGATCTAACGGTTACCCCTGGATCTGCCCCGAGAGGTGTGAAACTGATTTCAAACGGTTGCCATTTGGTTGCCGTCTTTATGCGCATGCCGTCGGCACGCTTCGAAGTTGTCCACTGCTGGACTTTGTAGCCAACGGAGACGTTGCGAATGATCCCGGTCTTGACGTCATTGGCAATCTCCACAACATCCGGACGCTTGCTGAAGCGAAGCCGGGCGATCCCGCGTGTGCCGTCAACGCTTGCCTTCTCCACTAAGCCCAGGATTGCCCGAACGCCGCTAAATCGGTCGTGATTGTCGAGCACTGGCCCGCCCTGCAGTTGGGTAAGGTCAACGGCTTCAACGCTCATGTCCAGCCGCTCAAGATAAGAGCCTTCGAAGTCGTTTCGAGTGATTTCCGCGCCGGTCGAAAAGACGCATTCAACGGAGTTTTCTTTCGCGTCGAATGTTGAGGGTTCGAAGTTCGCCGCTCTGGTAAGGGTTTCGTTCATTGTTGCGTTGCTCCAATTTGCGATTGTTGTTCCATGCCTTGCATGGTTGTCTTGCGTGGATCTGAATCGAGCACTAAATTCAAGCGATCCGCCCGTGCATTATCCGCCGCAATTTCAGCGTCAATGTCTTCAATGTTCCAGCCGGTTGCCGAAACCGCTTCTGACCTGGAAGTGAGTCCCGCCCGGATCTTGGAAACAGTTGCTGCCGTTTCTGCCCGCTCGTCAAGCATTGCGATTGTAGGTCCAATCCAACGCGGTGTAACCGGCTCTTTGATCTCCCCAAAAGCCATCATTAATTGTTACCAACGCTGAAAAATAGGCCGGCAGAACTGCGCAACCATGATGTTGTGCTGAACAGCTTCTATGTGCCGCCGCCATTCGAGGAGTCCCAACCGCCCACTTGCAAAGGTGACTGCGGAAAGGTCGCCGGTCAAAATCTCATATGGAAGATTCAAACCAGCCGCAATGCGCCGTAAATAGGTTCTGACAAACGGATCAAATGTAGGTCCTACATCAGGGGGTGTGGTGAATTCAACTTCCTCACCTGGTTGCAAACGTCCCATTGTTCCGGGTTCAAGGGTAGGTACCGCAGTTTGTGCTGATGCCAGCGGGTTCGATCCATCTTGCGTGCGAACAAAACCGGCAAACAACGCCGATAATTTCGCCCTTACCAAACTCGCTTCCAGATATTGTTTCAGTTCAAAAGTGTCCATTAAAACGCACGCAAGCCAGCTAATGCCGCGTTGAGCACCGGGCACGTGCGGGCGGAAGATGTGAAGCACCTGGTCAGCCGGAACGAAGACGCTCTGTATCGGCGTCATGAGCGAAGCGGGGTGACGCTCAAAAATCCAATAACCGACACGGGAAAGGCCATCGTACTTAATGCCTTGGTTTGTCTCGTTATCGACGCGGGCTCGATCAAGGAAAACGGGCCCGAGAATTAGCAGCTTCATCCCTTGCCGCGTGTAGACAAACCGCACGAATACCTCGCCGCTTACGGCAACGGTACGCAAGATCTGGTCTTGCATTTGTGCTAAGTCAAGCCGCCCTTCGGCGTCGCAGGTATCAGACCACGTATCCCACTTGGCTTTGATCGCCTTGTCTTTCAATTGCGGAATGATACCGCCCGCCCCAATAGCTGCAGCGCATAGGGAACTGATTGCACGCCGGACAATGGGATTATTTCTCTCCTCATCTTCCGCACGGGCTTGAAGATTGGTCGGATTCGACCAGAATTGGTTAATGCTCGATGTGGGCGCATTCCAATTGCCAAGGCGATTTCCGCCGCCCGCCGCGTCCCACTGCCCCCGAAGCCAGAGGGGGATTTCAGCAGGCGGCCGCACAAGGGCATTGAATGCCGATTTGAGACGTTGGAGCATTATTTCAAGCCACTATTCGCCGACGCAATGAACTATCTTTTGGTCAAGATAAACCAGGGCGCTGGTGAGGTTTATGTAAATGCCGCAGCCTTCCAAATCTACATGGTCTCCTTTCTGACAAACGATTGGGGTGTGTCCGCGCTGCAAAACGATTGGGCTTCTGCTGGAAAAGTCGATAGCTTCCGTAAGTTCTATTTCGCAGTAGAGGTAATAAGGCTTAGATAGGTCGCGCGAAACGAACCCAGGACCTAAATCCTCAACGACTGGACTGAGATCTATTGGTTCTTGCGCTGATGGATTGGCCATAAAGAAGGCCAGACGATTTTCAGGGTATGGCTTGCTCGGATCGTAAGCGTTCCAGCGCCGTTTGGAATGTTCGTCCTGACTCTCATGAATGTAAATACAGATAAAAGCAAGCCCGTTGGCTACTTCTGCATTCAAGCCACGCTTAATTAGAAGGGACGCCACTTCGAGCTGATACAGATCGAACAGCGTTAGCTTTCTTGGAGATCCAGGAGCTTCAGCGGGCGTAACATGAGCCCACCCCTTGTCAAACCAAGTCTGCATGGTGGGAATTTTCTGGCCAACAATTTCGGAAACTTGTTTCAGGCTGAATGTCTTCATGAGGCTCATGTTATACCATTAGCATCATGGTAGTCAATGATTTTTCTCTTGATTTACAGAAAAGACCTCAAATGCCCTAAAAGCCCGGCCACCACTGGAGGCCGGGCGCGACATCCCAGCAATAGCTTCAAAGCTTCGCTACGAACAACTTAAAGGCCTTAGTAACGCCTTGCATTGACATCTTTCCTGACTCAACTCCTCCGGTTTCAGCACGGACGCGCATTTCTTTCAGCATCCGTTCGGATTGTTTTGCCAATTCGCGGACGAAGCGTAGTTCGGTTTGAGTAACCTTATACTTTGAAGCATCAACAATTTTGTTTCTTGTGCTCATTGTTCTTTTTCCCTTTTCTTAAATATCGGTAGAAGTTCTACCGTTGATAGAATAACTATCTAGGCTTCTATTGTCAACAGAGGTTCTACTGTTTTATACTTCAGTGAATGCCTCAATCGGACAAGCCCTATCTCAATTTTGTGATCGATGAATCACTCTTGAAACGGATCGACGATTGGCGCTTCAAGCATCGTTTCGCGACGCGTGCGGCTGCGGTGAAGTGGTTGTTGGAATTCGCGTTGGATCAGAAGCCGACGTCCCCAAAGGCTGAATCATGAATTGGAAAATTGTTTCGATTATTGGCGCTTTGATAGCTTGGATCGGAGGGATCGCAGTTGCCGGTCTTTTTTTCCCGCAGAATGTCAAACAATTCCTTTGTGATTGGCAGTATGCGCTTGGCCCATTCACGGCGCTCACTGGCGTCCTAGTCGCACTACTTTCAATTTGGCATACCAGAGAACTTGCGGAAAATAATAATCGAGACGCCATTGGGCGAGACAAGAGCAAGGAAAACAGGGATGCAGCCTTCAAATTGGTGCAGCTCGTTCTAAAGATTAGTGATCTGCTTCCCTCTTCAGCTCTCCGAAATCCGAATTTTTTATCCAATGCAATTGAAGACAAGTTTAAGAGCGTTAGGGAATTGATGATTGAAGTATTGGCCATTAAGGATCTATACCTTGGTGAACTGGATAATTCAGTTAACCGCTTGGCAGAAGACATCCATTCATTGAAGGTCTTATTGTTGAGTTCAACCCACGTTTACAACTCCACTGAATTTCTAGCCGAATACTCAAAAGCTATAGATTCGGCAAAGAATCTCAGAATAGAGTGCCTAAAGCTGGTCGGAATCACCCACTCACAAACCGACTCCGCGTCACCTGGTAACCCGAATCCCTAACCGGATTCCCGGCCGCCATTAAGGCCAGTTGCTCAGCGTGTTGATTCAGCCGTAACCCCGCCATCAGAAGCGAATTGAGCGCCGCCAGGGCATAGGCGCGACAATCCAGCGCCTCATTACGCACGGAAGAAGGCTTGAACCAGAATCTTTCCCCGAAACCCCTTCGGTATCTCGTGGCGATTCGTTCACTGGTCAACATGTCGAACCAATCGCGTTGCCGGGTCAACGGGAAATGACAATAGCCCGGCCCTGGTTTCTCGGCTCGAAGCTTCGCGTAAACCCTTTCCTTTGCGGTATCGACGCCAACCATGAACACCGGCGCGTCACCAATGCCCTTGGATGCCTTTCGCGGCCAAACGGGCTTCCCAAAGCCGGATACGCCTTTTGTGGCATAGATTTTTCGACGAAGGCGCTGCCAGGCGAATTGATAGACCTCCGATGTGTGATAGCCGCTATCGATTGCCACCGCTGAAATGGGAAGCTCGAGCCCCGATTCATGGGTATATTGCCGTAGCAAGAGCCCGTCAAATTCTTCCCAAACGTCGGATTGGGAAGGATCGCCCATGAGCGTGTGGTAGGCAATGCTCCAGCTTTCCTCATCCCGGCCCCACGCCACGATTTCGCATTCAATTCGATCATCCTGGACGTCGGCACCAACGGTGAGCACGGCACCGCCTGCAGGAACCTCAGCCGCGAATGGTTCACGCCGCATATACAGAACATCGGCTTCCACCGGAACAGCCGCTTCGTCTCGCCAGGTCTCGCCCAAAATTGTGTTGATGAAGGTCTGCAATGTTTCTTTCGTCTTGTTGGCTTCAAGGAAATCCGCTGCCAGTTCCGCCCATGATGGCCAGCCCATTGGGCAATACAGAGCGGAAATGTGAAAACCTGCCGACTTGCCGTCGCCGGTCGCCGTTGCGCGCCATTCCGCACGGGCCAGCATTTCATCTTTCTCGTGATTCTCGATCAGTGCTTCGCAAGATTCACACCGGTAACGCGCCGTTTCAGGCTTGCCATGATCCCAAATCACCCCGGCCCATACAAGAACCTGGAAGTGATCACAGCGCGGGCAAGGGACAAAGAATTTTCTCTGGTCGCTAAGCCTGTAAAGCGCTTCAATTCTAGAAGCCCCTTCGATTGTCGGAGTACTGACCGCTAGGATTTTGCGCTTGTTGCCGAAGGCTTGCGTTCGACGGACGGCCAGCATGAATGGATCGCCCTCGCCGTCGGCATCGGGAAGCCAGCCGTCTACCTCGTCGGCAAGAACGTTTTGCGCTGGTAGCGAACGAAGCCCAACCGCAGAATTCGCGCCGGTCAGAATCAGCACACCACGGGGGAATTCTTTCAACAAAACCGTGTTGCCACTATCCCTGCTTCGTGGATCGCGGACCAATTTCCGCAGCTCCTGGGAACATTCGATCAGTGAGTTGAGCCGCTGTTTGCTGAAGCGTTTCGCCATATCCACCGATGGCTGAATCAGCATTGTCGGTGCTGGTGCATGCTGCATGATGAACCCAACAGCGTTGAGCAAAACCTCAGTCCCGCCAACCTGCGCCGATTTCATCAGCACGATTCGTTGAATGGGACAGGACGGGCTCAAACAGTCCATCGGTTCCCGCAGGAATGGAGTGAGACTGGTTCTCCAAGGGCCCGGCCGCGGCGAAGTGGAATCCATGACGCGGAACTTGTCAGCCCATTCGGAAACCGTCATCGCAGGGGGTGGAAGTAAGGCCGTTGCTGCCTGATTCCAGACTGCCCGGATTGGGTCAATTTTCGACATTCGGAACCAATCCCCTGAGGACTTCCTCGATCTCTTCGCGCAGTCGGACTCGGATTGCAGCCGCGTCTTTTCGCACCAACGCATCGGCTACACGGTCAGGGATTGAGAGCATGGTTTGGGAAAAACGGGCGCATTGCTCAGTCCAAAATCGTTGAACCTTTTCCGCGTCGAGCAAACTCATTTCCATTCGGCCAAGCTCTAATTCGCGCATGCCGGCCAGGGCCACTTCCTTGCGCCGCCGGGCTTCGTTCGCGGAAATATCCAGCGCCTTGTTTGCCTTACTCACCCTCGGCATGGATACCTCGCGTTTTGGCCCCAGCCGCTAGCGGCCTGCCGGGGTATGGTCACCCCCGATGGAGTGAAGTCGAAAGAATTGTTCGACGGGGGGGTGGGTCTCGATTCCTCGCATTCCGGGCAACACGCGGGGCAATACAAAGCACCGACAGACTCGGCAAAGTGAAGCCGATCTGCGAATTCATTGCACCGGGCGCACCGACCGCAGCATCGGCTGAGAACGCCGCAAATGGGTTTGGTTAGGGCCCTCAAGCTGACACCATTTGACTCAGTAAAACGCTTGTATGCTGCAACCCAGCCATCGAACCAAGTAACGGGTTCCTAACAGGTTGCAAGGATTTCTTGCGCCGTTGTGCGTCAAGAATCGAAGCCTGGACACGGTCGAAGTGTTCGTCCTCTTGCCGCCGCTTTTCAGCTTCCAAAGGTGTAATCGTTTTCACTATCGTGGCTATGGGCTGAGTAATTGCAACAGGTTCTTGTTCAGCCTTTTGCTTTGCGATTCGTTCCCTTTGCTCGGCCTCATCCTGCTGGATCAATTTAGCGTCCATTCTTTCAATCCAGGTTTGTGGTTTTCCCGTAGCATATTGTTCGGTTTGCGGTTCTGCTGCTAAATCAGTTCGCGCCTGTTCCTTGCGCTCAGCTTCCGCCGTATCGGCCAAGTGATCCGCCAGCCGTTGTGGCCAATAGTCACGAACATCTTTCTCGATCAATCCCCAGGACTTGGCCTTCATGCGCATACCCGTCAGGCAGTTGGCGTAAAGCTCGAAGTCAGTCCAGCCTGATAGGCCAATGAGAATCCGCCCTGTTATCGCGCTGTCTGGTTTTCGTAGCGAAGGAACGCTGCATAACAAAATTCCGCGTGCTTCAGAGAGCTGTTCATCAGTCCACCATCCGCCCGGCTGCTTTGGGTGTGAAATTGAAACGGTCCCGTTCGTTGTCGTCGTCGATACTTCCTGAACCTCTTCGAACTGAACCTCTTCTTCCCTATATACTGACCGCAGGGGTGCGGTATCAAGACACCGCACGGGTGCGGTATCAGGCCTATGATTTTGCGGTATCAAAACCTCATCCTGACACCGCACGGGTGCGGTATCAAAGCCAGGTTTCAGACTTGAAGAAAGCCTTGAATTCCACAACAATTGTGTTGCGGTTGAGCGCCCTGTTCCGCGTCGCATTCGATGGATGAATCCCCCACTCATAAGCTCCTTCAAGGCCCGTCCCGTCCGATCCTCAGAAAGCCCAACTGCATCGGCCAGGACAGACAGCCGCGGATTACAGGAATCCTTATCGCGGCAATAGCTGAGAAGCCGGGCATAGATCGCCTTGGCTTCAATTGAGAGCTCTTTAATGGACCAAAGGGAATCTGGCACCAACGCCCCGTTGAAAACCTTGTACGGCCGGAATGGGTGGCCATCAACGAGTGTTTGAGTCTGGCTAGCGGGAAAGTTGTTTTCTTCCGCTGAAAAATGTTGTACTCTTGGAGAGTTCACATTGTCCTTTATTTGAATGGCCACCCTTATCCCGGGTGGTCATTCGGCTTTAAAGGCCTTCCTGCAAAGCTGGGAAACTCAAATTGGGCAAAAAACGTGCCAATACTGTGCCAATGCTTTACATGATGTGCGGTTCTAGCGGTAATAGCAGCTACACAGATTCAATAACTTGCGTGTTTTCAATGGGGGTGGGGAATTCAAGTCCCTCTCTGGCCACCATCCACAACCATTTTTTGATAAGGGCCTTTGAATGAAGATAACTGCGTTGGCCATGTCTGTCACCGATTGGACCCAAGTACCACCTGTTGACCATCCCGGCGATTCCGGTGTTGCCAGTTGGCGCACTCAAACCTTTGACGAAATTCGAGTTCGAATGGTTGAGTACTCCCCAGGTTATGTTGCCGATCACTGGTGTTCCAAGGGTCATGTGATTCTTTGCCTGGAAGGTGCCTTTGACATTGAATTGGCCGATGGGAAACGATTGACGCTAAAAGCAGGGCAGAGTTATCACGTGGGTGATGGCGAACCCGCTCATCGCTCGTCAACCACCCTTGGGGCCAAGTTGTTCATTGTCGATTAATGCGCTTTGCCAATCGCGCATCGCCATGCATCCTGTTCTATGATGGAAGTCCACTATGCATCCTTCAAAGCGGCGTGATTTCCTGAAATTGTTGGCTACCAGTGCGGCCGGGTTGCCTAGCCCTGCGCAGACCAGACGACCTAACTTCGTGATCATTGTTACTGACGATCATGGTATTGGCGATGTTGGTTGCTATGGTCATCCGGAAGTGCGTACGCCGAATTTGGATCGATTGGCGGCATCGGGTGTGCGGTTTACGCAATGGTATGCCAATGCTCCGGTTTGTTCCGCTTCGCGGGCGGCGATTAT
>JAYWBH010000376.1:0-5313 GCA_043781815.1 Bryobacterales bacterium
TCCCGTCCACGCAGTGCATGACGGTCATCGGTGGAAAGGCTTTGCAGCAGAGAAGTTCGTAGTTGAAGCAAGCGGCTGTCTTTGGGAAACGCGGCCAGACCTTTGTCCAACTCAGCAATGGCATCGTTCAGCCGACCTTCGCCTTGAAATTCGCGAGCTCGCAAAAGAGAAGTGGCCACTGCTGCCCCTTGCTTTTTGTCCTCAACCAAAGTGCGCAGACTCTTGGCCAATGCGTTCTTTGGTTCCAGGTCTGAGGCCTCTTTTAAGTAGGGCTCAGCTTGCTCCCAATCGGTATCCAGCAAGGCCCTGGCACGCTTCAACAACAGTTCCAGCAATGCACTTCGAGTAGTGGAACTATGCGGATCAATCTTGAAAGCTTCGCGCAGAACTTGCAACGCTTGTTCGGTTTGCCCGGCGTCATCCAGTTCTTTACTTTGTAATACTTTTTGTTCAGCTTCGCTCTGCCGCTCCAGAAAGTGTTTAGTCGATTTTTCTAGCGCCAGCAATTCAGGATCGCCAGGAAATTCCCGCAAGGCTTCGCCAATCAGACCGGATGCTTTTACAAGATTGTGCACGCCAATTGCTTGATCAATCTGGGCAATCCAGCCGCCTTTGGCGTCAGACTTTATCTGATCTGCACGACGGCGGCGCAGGCGCTCCAGCTCCACGTCCAGACCAGGATATTGCGGGTGAATATCGCGCAAGCTTTCCCACTGTCCCAACGCGTCGGTAAACTGTCCGATATCTTCAAACGAATGGGCCCTGGCGATGATGGAATCCACCAAGCCCTTGCGTGAGCGGACCTGTTGCAGAGACTGTTCAAAGCGGGATTCATTAGGATATTTGGTTTTTGCTGACTCCAGAATTGTCACGCGGCGATTCAAATCAGGTTCCTTGCCAACCTCCCGTTCCACATTGGCGACGTAGGCGGAAATCTCTTGCCGCTGCCCTTGTTCGGCGTCATCGCGAAGAGCGCGGAACATAAGATCTTTCGGATTACTGGCAAGCGCTTCATCGCAAATAGCGAAAGCGGCTTGAAAGTTACCATCGGAGATTTGTTTGCGCGCCCCATCGGCCATTGACTTCAATTCGTCGTGCTTGGAACGAACCTCTTGATACAGTTTTTGATAGGCCGGAGTCTGTTCTGGAGACGTGATGTGCGGAGCGCGACGGTCCAATTCCAACACCCGCTCCAACTTGGAAAGAGCGGATTTAACGTCACCACGTTCATAAGCTTCCAACGCCGATTGATAGGCTTGCTGCTTTTCCGAACGGAGCCGATTGAATTCCTGTTCGCGACGATTCACTTCCGATAAAAGCATGCCCGCCCGGCTATCTTGCGGCCGAATCTCAAGCACTTTTTCCAACGCTTGCCGGGCATGGGAATAAGCGTTGTTTTCCACATGTTGTTCCGCCAAATGAAACCATTCTTCAATTTGCGCTGATCCACGTTTGCCTTCAATGGCAACTTTCAGAGTATTGGCTTCTGTATTCTGCGGATCAAGGTTGAGGATTTCCTGCAATTTTTGCAAGGCAAGAACGTATTCATTTTCCTGAAAACGACGGCGTGCCGTTTCCAAAAGTTGATTGAGATTTATGGTGCGAATGGAATCCAGAATCTGCGTATCGAGAACGTCGATTTCCGGGCTCAGGTAGCTTTCCGATTTCAACTGACGAGTGATTTCGGCAGCAAAATCCAGATCCCCGGAATCGAAAGCTTTTCGGGCTCGCTGCAAACGCGGTTCAATTTTAGCGGGATTGAAGATCTCAATCATTTCTCCGCGGAAAGCTTTTTGCAGGCAATCGGAATATTCCCGAACATTAGAAAAACGATGGAAAGGCTCTTTGGCCAACGCTTTATGAATCACCTGGCTGACTGCGGGTGGAATCAGGTTGTTGATTTCTGAAGCAGGCGGCGGTGAATAGTGAATGATGGCCTGGGCAATATCCTCCCTGCCTGCCGAAGCAAATGGATGTCGTCGGGTGAGTGTTTCGTAGGAAATTATCGCCAATGAAAACTGATCGGACCAGGGCTCCAATTTTCTTAACTGAAGCTGCTCCGGAGACATGTAAGACAACGTCCCCTTCAACCCCGTTGCCGAGCGCTGATCAGTTAAATGAGCCACACCGAAGTCAATTATTTTTAGCGAATCATCGTCCAGCACAAATAAATTGCCGGGCTTCAGATCGCGATGAATCATCCCCTGGTCATGCGCTGCCTGCAATCCACGGCACGCCTGGCTGATCATCTGAATGCTGCGTTCCACGGTGAGTCGCGGACTGGAACTGCGGATTAATTGATCAAGCGTCACGCCTTTGAGCAGGGGCATGACAAAGTAAGGTTCCTTTTCGTCGGTCTCCCCAATATCGAAGATCTCAACAATATTGGGATGAGCCATTTGGGCCAGGACGGCAGATTCGCGACGGAACAAATCCAGCACTGTTTTGTCCTGGACATCGAGCACTGTTTTTAACGTAACCTCGCGCTTCAGGACGGTATCGAAGGCAATATACACTCTGCCCATACCGCCTTCCGCGAGAACCTGGCGGATCTCGTAACGACCTTGCTTTTTACCGATAGAGATTCGAGCCATTGTTTAAGTCGTCTCTTAGGAACGGGTGTTCGCCGTTCGTCACAATTGATTATTCGTTAATACATTATCTACGTTAGGAGCTCTACTTTGCTACACCCTCTTTGCACACCCTCTTTCCTGCGCCAATGGCTGCACGCGCTATTCTTATTAATTATGAGATTCAAAATGCTGCGCCAATTGGCGTTGCTTGTGCCGCTTTGCGCGATTGCGCAGCCCGTGGCTTACATTGGTGGACGGATCATTCCCGTTGCCGGGCCTGAGATTGCCGATGGTGTGCTGATTGTGGACGGCGGCAAAATCCGCGCCATTGGAGCAAGGGCTGCAGTGACCATTCCAGCCAATGCAAAACGTGTGGATGCGGTGGGCAAAGTGATTATGCCGGGCCTGGTGGATTCGCATTCGCACGTGGGCGGGCCTGCCGGGGCCGATAGTAGCGGGCCGATTCAACCGGAGGTTCGCGTGCTGGATTCCATCAACGTACGTGCTGCTTCCATTCAAAAAGCCCAGTCGGGCGGGGTTACGGTGGCCAATGTAATGCCAGGGTCGGGACATTTGAATAGTGGGCAAACGCTCTATTTGAAGCTGCGCGATGGCGGCAGCATTGATGATTTGCTGATCAAGTTACCTGACGGAAGAAACGCTGGTGGCATGAAGATGGCCAATGGCAGCAATCCGCGGCGTGCTTCGCCATTCCCTGGCACGCGGGGCAAGGCGGCGGCGATGATGCGGGAACAATTGATTAAAGCCCAGGAATATCGCGACAAAGTCAGAGCTGCGGGAACCGATGCATCCAAGTTGCCGCCTCGTGATTTGCGCAGCGAAGCGCTGGTGGAAGTGCTGGAGCAGAAGCGAACTGTACATTTCCATACGCATCGTAACGATGACATTCTTACTGTGCTGCGGCTTGCCAAGGAGTTCAACTTCAAAGTTGTACTGCAACATGCCAGCGATGCCTGGGCCGTTGCCGATGAAATTGCCAAGGCTAAAGTTTGGACGTCGTTGATTGTGTTGGATAGCCCTGGTGGAAAGATTGAGGCTAAGGATGTAACTCCAGAAAACGCGATGGTACTGGATAAGGCGGGGGCTCCCTTCGGCTTTCATACGGATGATGGAGTGACGGAATCGCGACTCTTTCTGCGCTCTGCGGCGCTGGCGGTAAGGGCGGGGTGTCCGCGTGATAAAGCGATTTATGCGCTGACCATGGCCGGGGCGAAAATGTTGGAGTTAGATGAGCGAATAGGGTCGCTGGAAGTGGGCAAAGATGCCGATTTCATTGTGCTTTCTGGAGATCCGTTCAGCGTTTATACCAAAGTGCTGCAAACCTATGTGGATGGGGTAAACGTGTTTGATCGGTCCAACGAAAAAGACAAGCTGTACCAGACAGGCGGCTATGGCGCGAGCCACGATGAGCTGGATTTCGCCCTTATTCACGGACCGGAGGAACAGTAACCATGAAATCATTTCTGATTAGTTTTGTTTTATTCGCTGAGATGCTGCAGGCTCAAGTTGCGGTTCGAGGGGAAACGGTTTACACCATGGCGGGAGCACCGATTCCCAATGGTGTGGTGTTGATACGCAATGGAAAGATTGAACGGGTGGGTCCGGCGGCGAGCGTGGCAATTCCTTCGGGATATAAAACACTTTCGGCCAAAGTGGTGACGCCTGGGTTGATTGATGTCCGCTCTGCGTTGGGACTTTCAGGCTACCTGGTCCAGCCGCATGATCAAGATCAGGTGGAGCGTTCCAGTCCAATGCAGCCGGAGTTGCGGGCGATGGATGCCTACAATCCGCGCGAAGCGTTACTGGCGCATGTGCGCAGCTACGGAGTTACAACGGTCCATACCGGGCACAGCACAGGCATTTTGGTGTCAGGACAGACCATGGTGGTGAAAACTGCTGGGAACAGCGTAGAAGAAGCATTGGTGAAACCAGAAGCAATGGTTGCGGCAACTTTGGGCAGTGATGGATTGACGAATGAAGCGGGTAAGTCACCGGGGTCAAGGGCGAAGGCAATTGCCATGTTGCGGGCGGAGTTTTTGAAGGCGCAGGAATTTGAGAAGAAGAAAGACAAGACGCGCGATTTGCGCACGGAAGCTTTTCTGAGAGTGGTGAAAGGAGAACTGCCGTTTCTGGTGCAGGTACATCAGGCTCACGATATTTTGACGGCCATCCGGTTGGGCAAGGAGTTCAATTTGAAGATGGTGCTGGAAGGATGTGCCGAAGCATATCTGGTTTTGGATCAGATTAAGGCGTCGGGTTATCCGGTGATTTTGCATCCTACGATGGAGCGTGCTGGTGGTGAGACAGCGAATATCAGCAGAGAAACAGCGTCGAAATTGCGGGCTGCAGGAATTCCGTTTGCCATTGAGAGCGGGTTTGAAGGGTATGTGCCGAAGACGCGCGTGGTGCTTTTTGAAGCGGGGATGGCCGCGGCAAACGGCTTGACCTTTGAACAGGCATTGGCCAGCATCAGCATTGATGCGGCCAAGATTTTGAATATCGCAGAGCGGGTTGGTTCGCTTGAAGTGGGTAAAGATGGCGACGTGGCATTGTACGATGGAGATCCGTTTGAACTTACTTCGCACTGCGTGGGTGTAGTTTTGAATGGAGTGGTTGTCAGCGTGGAGAAGAAGTAACTATTTTGCAGACCATGCTTAGAATCGTAATTTGAGGGACATGGCCATGCGTCGTGCAACATGTTGAGCTGCGGTGATTTGTC
>JAYWBH010000377.1:0-5312 GCA_043781815.1 Bryobacterales bacterium
GGTTCAATCAGGGTATAAACAACTCATGTCCTGGCTGCTTTCTATTGGCCGGTTTTGAAGTGACCATCAATGGCCGGTTTTGGGGTGACCCCTGAGGAAACAAAATTCGGTCAGTCGTATCTATAGTTGAAGAGACCCCGTGCAGTATGTGAAGGCAGCGGCAACCGCATAGCTGCAACTTCTTATTTTATCTGTAGATAAAACTGGTGCACAAAGAAATGAGTGACCTATCGGATCAAGGCAAGCGCAAGAAATGCAACATTTTTAATTGTGCCAATGGAGTTAAACCTTTCTTCATTTGGCCAAATACGGTCAAATTTGCGTCCTGCCGACAATCTTCAGCCTGCCCCGGTAACCCGCACAATAGGATTGTAAAGAATTGATTCAAAATAGGTTGTACTAGGATTTTGCTCGAGGGGCGATTGGTCATTGCCTTGCTGATAGTAATTGGGTAAGTAGAACGCCTGAGTAAAATTTGTAAAAAAAGTGTAAAATTAGCGGCAACAATAGGGTTTAACTTAGTTTATTATATTTAGCAAGATGCTCCCGCATGGAAGCGAATGCTTTTTAGTTCAAGGAGGAACGATGAAACAGCTCACTACAACGTTGGCAAGCCAGGGTAGATTCGGCTCGCACAACAAGAGAATAATTCACAAGGTGTCTAAATTGCCAATTTTGACTGCTTTGTTAACATTTGGTGCTCTCAGTGCCTCGGCAGCGCCGATTTATGGAACATTTAATATATCTGGCTCGGTGACAGTCGGTGGCTTATTTATCGATTGGAGTTCAAATGGACCAACTACGGGGACATTTAGTACCAACAGCCCGTCGACTGGGTTCTTTGCGGGACTCTTCGGCGGCAATCCACCCTTTTATACTGGGACCGTAAAAGACTTAAATGGTCCCCCAGTAGTTTCCCGATTTCTTGACCTCTTTACAGCCCCAACCTTTGGTGGCCTGTATTTCGATTTGGCTGGCATCGTTGCCCCAACTGCGTCAGCATGCGTTGGCAATCCTGCATTGAATACGCCCTGCGCGTTGGGAAGTTTCACGCTCACGAACACGGCTAGCGGTGTTGCGGTGGATTTTGCCCTATTCGGCTTCGTCCAGAATGGTTTGGATGCAACAACACGAACGTCGGCGACAGGGCTTTACAGCACACAACTGCTGGGCACCAACATTGGTGCCGTCGCAGCAACCTTGAATAGTGGCGGGAGTATTGCTTCTTCGTATTCAGCCACTTACAGCTCCGTTCCAGAGTCGTCCAGCATTTGGCTGATGTGCATTGGTGGCGGACTGCTGGGAATGGGTGCCTATCGCAAGCGGTCCACTAAGTCTAATTAATGGAGTTCTAGTACAGTTTTAATGCAGTTTTTAGTGACGTGAAGTGGGGTCCCCCCTCCCCACAACAGGAGCTCTCTGCCAATTAGGGAGCTCCGATTTTTAACAACAAACTTCTTCGATTATATTTCCAGCTCTCACCACCCCACCGGCTGTCCGAATAGAATCGGCCACCGTTTGGGCTCTGTCATAATAACTCTGCTCTGTAAGCAACCTTTGCATTATGCCTTGCAACGCGGGTGTCGTAAGTTTCTTCAGAGGTAATACACGGCCTGCCCCTGTCCAACTCAAGCGAGCGGCAATGGCTGGCTGTTCGTAGGTGATCGGTATGGCAATAGCTGGAACGGCTTGACTCAAACTATCCAGTACCGTGTTCAGACCCGCATGAGTAATGGTCAAGCTGGCTTTCTTTAAAAGTTCCTGTTGAGGAGCATACGGCACCACCAGGGCTGAATTTGAGAACTCAGCGATTATTTCCGGACTGAGCCCTCCGGCATGACTGATCACTAATTGGACTTTCAGCGGGCGGCAGGCCCCAATTATCTGACGAAACACCGCAGTTCTGCCATTTTGCAGGGTACCCAGTGATGCATAAACTAGCGGCCTACCGTCCAGTTGGTGCCAGGGGAACTGAATCTCACGGCCCGGCGGAACGTAGCGCAGAGGCCCAACATAATGAAAGCACTGAGGCAACTCCTTCCTGGGATAGTCGAAAGCCGGAGGCTGCTGGCTGATCTGAGCGAGAGTGGAAAAAGATTGATCGGCACAGAATTGCGGCGGGAGGCCCCACTGCCTGCGATACCGATCCACAATTCCAATAATGCGCCGCAACAGAACATCTGCTGCTGTATAGCCTGCAAAATTACGCAGTCGGGCCCATAAGGAATCCTCATGCGGCCAGGGAGAAAAGCCAGGTGGAACGCGAATCTCGCGATTCAGTGTCAGGGCGTTGCAAATGGTAACAAAAGGGATTCCCAAGTGGTCAGCAATTGCCCCTCCGGCAGGCTCAGTTTGATCTACCAGCAATGCATCTACACCGGCGCGGCGAATGGCTTCTGGAGCATCTCTGCAAAACGCCTCGGTCATTTGCTCCACCGCCCGTACTGTGAATCGAAGCGCCTCCAGGCCATCCAGTTTTCCTAGTAAGGAAAGCGATTCAGGCAGCGATCCTAACGGGTGGTCCTGTTGGCCAATTGCACAAAACCCAAAACCTTCCGATAGAATTCGCGGTGCCAGATCTTCTATGTGAAAGAAAGTAATGGAATGTTGGCGCCGCCGTAGTTCATGTCCCAATGCGCTAAAAGGGTTTAAGTGGCCAGGAACGGGCGGGCTGATAATGCCAAAATGCGCCATACTACAGACCTACCAGATCTCGCAAAGACGCCGCGAGACTGGGTTTACTAGTGTTCCGGTAAGCTGGCAAAGCTTTCGTGAGCCGACGATATGCTTTGCCCAAATTATGGTATGGAATGCCGGGAAAGAAGTGATGAACCGCGTGATATCGTAACCCTACCGGGGCCCACAATTCACTCCACACCCCTCCTGGAATATCCACTGAATCCCGTAACTGTGCCGCTCTATCGCGCGGTTCGCCCGTAGTATGGTAGCGGTGTGCCGCCAAAGTGCGAAGTGTATTGATCAGACTGATGGAGGCGTGGATGACATACCAAAACGCGAAAAAACGCCAGGGGAGCAATCCTCTAAACGCCAGCGAAAGGCCTGAGCCCCAGAAGACCAGAATCACCATTTCCCATCGCCCAATGCGGGCAAGAATCGCAGCGTTAACCTGCCGCCGGTACTTCACATTCATAGATAGCGCAGTGGCTTTTTGTGCCAGCCAAAGATGGAAAACAGGCACTGCCAGTCCAACTGGAGCAAGTACAAGAAACCGCAGCAGCATCAACGCGGGTAAGAGTACGCTTTGCAGCAGGAACGCCAACACCATCAATCGATTGCCTGCAAAAGGCATATATTCCGGGTCGTCTTGCGTCCCGTAGGTCGATACCATGTGATGGTTCTGATGAACTCCCACATAGACGATAGATGGCATTAGAAGTGGAACGCCTAGAACCAGGTTCCAGGTGGTTTCAAATCCAGGCAGCAAAAGTTTTCGGATGTGGGCTATTTCGTGGATGAAACACAAACCGCGATAGAAAGCCAGGGAAGACAGGGCAAGGGCCAGTGCGGTTTGCCACGCGGGGCTGGTGTTCAGGGCAACCAGGAGGAAGGTCCAACCGGTGAAAGTGGTAAGAATCAGGTCAGCCCAATAGATGCGCGGGTTTGGCTGATGTAAATCACTCACTAGCCGCGCCGCCTGGGTTTCCGCACCAAGAACCGCGAATTCATCGGTAAGAGCGAGTGGACTTGTCTCAACATTCACAAGCAGACCTTCTTCAAAATACGGAGTTCCCGCGCGGTAGCCCGCTACGAGGACTTTACGCTTTTAAGGAACGCGCTCGCACATCGCTGCGGTGACAGCCGGAAGACTCTCTACATCGTGGATTGCGGGGGGTGCCGTCGACACCTTTGACCGCTTTGCAATGGCTTTCCCACAATATCGACCGGGCGCAAGGATATCATTAGGGTCGCAGACGCCTTTAATCGCCTGTAAGAGCCGGTTATATCCGGTTTCGCCTTGCATCCCATCCATCGATTGGATTCCTAACCGATACGAATGATATCCCTCTTGCATAAGACGGTCGTGCAAAGCGTGGTGGCATTCCATTGCTTTTTTATCCTCACCGAGTACAGACCGGTCGTAAGCAATTGAAATTACGCATGATAGAGACCGTTCCGTGAGTAACGTCACGGATATCATTGGTTCAAATCCAAATTCCAGCAGGGTACGCTGGGCGATTTCACAGATGACTAATGCGTGCCCACCCTCCATTGGCGCTACAGGAGAGCACCACAGCAGGCCACAGCCGTCCCTGTCGGGATTGGGGTCTGCCGGGGGAGGTGTGCGTTTCCTCCAATAAGTGCTGGCGGCCGGAACATTGGTAGGAATGCCCTTCATTAACCCATAAGTAGGCCTAACCAGTTCCAGGGTCCGACTAAGATCCCAGCCGGTGAACCAACCAAAAGGTTTGGCGAATCGGCTGGCGAGCCTTAAAGTCCAGTCATCCAGGAATTGCAGTTTGGCTACCTTGCCTCGAAGTGCTTTGCGGACCAGGCGGCGAGCTTCAGCCACTTGGCGGCGCGTACCGTACAACGCTCCGGAGCCGCTCCAGCATCCAAAGCTTCCTTTCTTGCGGAAGGCGGCCATGGCGGAAGGTTCAAGTGGGGTTTGGCCCCCGGTTTCCTCCCATGGATACTGCTGCAGGGAGGAGAGTACTTTATAGTCGTTGGCAATATGTGCGGAGCTGCGCAGCGTGCCGTTGAGGCGCAATGGACGCAGCGCCTCAACCACTGCGGCCAAATCCTCGTCCCGGTTGCAACTGAAGTAAAAAGCTTGAAAGTGGGCGGGGGCGGGCATCAGCCAGATGGTCATCCGGGTAACAATGCCAAGGTTCGATTGCGAAAAAAGGCCGTCAATGCTGGGGCCGACTCCCCACCGGTATGAATCGCCAGCCTTGGCCCCGGCAAAGCGGGAGAAACCGGTTTCTACAACTTCGCCGTTAGGAAGAACAATTTCCAGCCCACACACATGAGCAAAATGGTCGCCATAGGGTGTATGACCGAAACCACGTTCCACCGTGTTTCCGATGAGACTACAGTCCGGACTGGAACCGGTGGCATCCATCCAAAGCTTTGACTTACGTGTCTTGAGGTACTCGTATAGCTGTTTTTGCGTAACCCCGGGTTCAACGGTTACATAAGCAAGTTGTTCGTCGAAATCGAGGATACGCCCCATCCGGCCCAAGTCGAGTAAAGCGCAAGCACCCGCTGCGGGAACCCGTGACCCATACCCCCAATTCTTGCCGCTGCTAACAGGATAGACGGGAATATTAAACCGGTTAGCAATCCGAAGA
>JAYWBH010000378.1:0-5311 GCA_043781815.1 Bryobacterales bacterium
CGCGGCCAGCTGAATGGACGGCAGGAAAAGGCGCTGCTGCGCATGCTGCGCGAGGGTCCAGAAGGATTCAAGGGTGGCTTGAGCGCCGGAAACTATGCCACCATCACCGGAACATCCCCGGCAACCGCCACCCGCGATCTTGCCGATTTAGTGGAGAACGGCGCGTTTCTTCGCACCGGCGAACTCCGCCACGCCCGCTATTCCGTGGCGATTCCTTTGCGAGTGGTGTTGCCAGTAAAGCTGGATGACCACGGCAACTTGAAGTGACTTTGGGCCCCACCCCTTTCACTCCTCGTTCGTCCATGTTACATTCAAAATAACAACGCTCCTGGAGGTCAAAATGCAACGCAAGCTATTCGTGTATGCTCTTTTTCTTGTCTCACTCACTGTTCCCGTTTTCGCCCAAAATGCGGCACTCACTGGAACTGTAAAAGATGCACAAGACGCAGCCATTCCCTCAGCCACGGTTACGCTGACCAACCAACTTACTAAGATTGCCCAAACCGTCCAATCGGATGAATCGGGGAACTATGAATTTCCCGTGGTCCGGCCTGGACCTTACTCGCTCAAAGTTGAGCGCACAGGTTTCAAAACATTTGTCCAAAACGACATTGAACTTACTGTAACTCAGCGCGGCCGCGTGGATGCCGCACTTACTGTTGGTGATGCCTCAACTATTCTCACCGTGGAGGCGGCGCCCGGTGGCGTGCAGACGGAATCCTCCAGCCTGGGTACCGTTGTGGATAACAAGAAGATTGTTGAAATCCCTCTGAATGGCCGCTTCTTTTTAGACCTGGCTTTGTTAACAGCAGGAACCGTGGTTCCCAGCACCAGCAATCGCACATTTCTGGCAGCGCCCAGCGGCATTGGCATTTCCGGCATCAACGCCAGCGGCACCCGTGAGGATTCCACTAACTATCTATTCGATGGCATCAACCTCAGTGACATGGTTCAGAACCAGATCACCTTTCAACCGAACATCGACATGATTCAGGAATTCAAGGTGCAAACCAACGCCTTCAACGCCGAATATGGCCGCAACGCAGGCATCATTATTAACGCTGTATCGAAATCAGGAACCAATGGATTCCATGGCAGCGCCTTTGAATTCGTACGCAATGAAAAGTTTGATGCGAAGAATTTCTTCGATAAGGCAAATGTTCCCATTGCACCATTCAAACGCAATATTTTCGGTTACTCCATTGGTGGCCCCATCATCCGCAACAGGACTTTCTTCTTCAATAGCTATGAAGGTCGTCAGGGTCGTGAAGTGGCTACCCTCAACGCGCCTGTACCAACCAGCGCGCAACGTGCTGCCGCCACCAATCCGGTAACAAAACAACTGCTTGCGCTAGTGCCTGTAGCGAATGATGCTACTGGTGGATTCTTCCAGGGAGCAGCACCGCGTAAACGAATTTTGAATCAGTACACAGGACGCATTGACCATTCGTTGTCCACAAAAGATACTCTCTTCGGCACGTTTATCGTCAATCGCGATAGCCGTAGCGAACCGACGTTGCAAGGCAACAACCTGCCTGGCTTCGGCGACACTCGCCCAGCCAAACGGGGCTTGTTGGCCATTGGATATACACGCGTCATCGCGCCCACCATCACGAATGAATTCCGCGCTGGTCTGAACCGCGTGCGCATTGATTTCCAGCACGTGTTTGAAGGTAAGCCTTCTGATTTTGGTATCACCTCACCCACCAATGTGTTTCCACAAGTGGTGGTAGCAGGCGGAGGCGGAGGTGGTCCGGCATTCGGCGGCATCTCCGGTTTTCCACAAGGTCGCGGCGATACCACTTTCCAATACAACGACACGGTGGCTTGGATCAAAGGCAAGCATTCCATCAAAGTTGGTGCTGAATTCCGCCGCTTCCGCAATAACAACTTCAACTACGGCACTGGCGGCGTGATCAACTTCGCATCCATGGCCACCTTCATTGCCGGAACGCCAAGTTCTGCCACGGAAACCGCGCTTCCAGTTACACCAGGTTACAGAGTAAGTGCCCTTGGTACATTCATTCAGGATGATATTAAAGTTACTCCACGCCTGGCCTTGAACCTTGGCATGCGCTATGAGTACAACGGCATTCCCAATGAAATCCACAACCGGCTGGGGATCTACGATTTCACTCAGAACAAAGTTGTCTCCGTTGGAACCAATGGCGTGAATCAGCCCTATAACAAGCAGTTCACTAACTTTGGACCACGCGTTGGCTTTAGTTACGATCCATTTGGCAAGGGCAAAACCGTTGTCCGCGGCGGTACGGGATTCTATTATGATCAGCCTGTGCTGAACATCCTGGGTGGTCTTGCCACTAACCCACCTTTTTCAGCATCGGTGAATAACACCAGTAACGTCAACCTGGCCAATCCCTTCGCCGTGCCTCCTGGTGGATCCAGTGCCATTGGCGCGGTGGACCCCAACTTCAAAAGCGGTCGAGTGTTTTCCTATAACGTCAACATCCAACAGGAGCTGTTCCGCACCGTGTTCCAGGTAAGCTACGTAGGCAGCGAAGGTCGCCATCTGCGAGTGCAGGGCGATCTGAACCAGGGCATTTTAGGTGTTCGTCCCATTACTGGATTTTCCAGCATCGGCTATCAACAATCGGTGTCAAATTCCAATTACAACGGCCTATGGGTCAGCGCCGATAAACGGTTTTCCAAAGGCCTCACCTTCCAGACTTCCTACACCTTTTCCAAATCCATCGACAATAATTCTGTAGGCAGCAGCAATCCACAGGCTCAGGATTATCGCAATCTATCGGCAGAACGTGGATTATCGGACTTCGATGCCCGTCATCGTGTTGTACTCAGTGGGGTCTATCAGCTACCGTTTTCGGGCGGCACCAATGGTCTGCGCAAGCGTCTGGTGGAAGGCTGGAGCGTTGCGCCAATCTTAAATCTGCAATCAGGAAATCCGTTCAGCCCCATTATCGGTGCCACCGATACTCGCGGAAGTTTGCTTGCGTTTAACAGACCTTTCGTCAACCTTGGAGTGCCGCTCTACACACCGAATCCCGATCCTTCCGGGTTCGTCAATCGTGCAGCATTCACCCAACAAGCTACTGGATTCGGCAATGCGGGTCGCAACATTCTAAGATCGCCAGGATTTCAGGATGTGGATTTTTCCATCGCCAAGCGGACTTTGATTAAGGAACGTTTTGAAGTGCAATTCCGGGCCGAAGCGTTTAACATCCTGAATCATCCAAACTTCTCGCAGCCAGTGAATAACCTGCTGGCAACCACGTTCGGTCAGATCACCGCAACGCGCACAGCACGCGGCGACCTGGGCAGTTCACGCCAAGTTCAATTTGGTATTAAGCTGATTTTCTGATCCGCAAAACCGCTCCCTGCCTGACTAAATAGCCTAAGGCAGGGAGCGGTTTTTCTTTTTAGAATTCGCAGCGTCATCAGGGAATCCAGTGAAGGTAGGACGAACGTCCACAGGGATGTCCGTAGTGGCAGCAAGGGCAGCCACAAGGTCCGCAGGCATGGTGTTGTACTTCCTATACCAAGCCTCAACCCGTTCCCGATCCCCAGTTGCCTCCATAGTAAGTAACTCTTTGTTGAGTTGTTGCAGCGCCACAGGTATGCGCCCATAATCCACCTTGTAACGACCATCAGGGGCAGGCAGCAGCGCTTTCTGTTCCATCAAATAGTTGAACTCCATCATCTGCGCACGGCCATGCGCCTCCCCTGTCCCAAAACGTAAAGTACGAAAGATTCCGGCAACGTAAGATGCGTAATATTCTTCCGCTCTGGCCTTGGGCAATGCGCCGTTTTGCATTAGCCAGGCCAAGCCAAACATACCGCCCACGTCGGCCTTCGCTTCTTCAAGCCCGGAAAATGCCGACCCAATAGATTCCCGAATGTCCATCTGCTTTCCGTTGACGCGTGAGAATGCCGGGCCCAACCCGTGGGCAATTTCATGCATCACTGTTGCCGCCATATAGCCTTCCGCCGTAGCCTTGGCTGCTTGTTCGGGCAGCATCAAACGCCTGGCCACTGGCAACACAATCGTGGCCACGCGGATGTCCATAAAGTTTTTGAAGAAGATTTTCTTAGAACCCTTCTCTTGATGAATGCGCGGATCATTGGGCAAATTATCGGCCACCGCCTGATAGCCATAACGAAGGTCACCGGCACGGTAGGGCGCGTCCATCACTTCCATTGGCGTCAAGTGACCACGCTTCGATGGCCGGTCGGCCTCTGCCAGCGGCAAGGCGTCCTGTATATCGGGAACGTACTTTTGATACAACGCCAGTTTGCGGCTCTCTGCTTCATTGCGAATTAGAACGGAAGCGCCAAAGGAAGTCTTCACACCCAATAAATCGTCAAGATACGATTCATAAGGAGCAAAGATGATATCGAATTTGGGATTGTCTAACTCAAGCCAAGCCAGATCGCTCTTGTAGTAATCGCTGGTGAGCAAGGCATCGGCCCGCAGGCGCAAAAAGTTGGCAAAGGCTTTGTCATCGCTTAACGCAGCGGCCTCCCGCAGCCTTGCCGACATTGGTTCAATCCACTTTTTGTACTCCACTTGAAATGGAATCGTGATCAGTTGAGCACCCTGGCGCTTCACTACTGTATAAGGATCGTAGATGGCCGTCTTCTGCTCTGGGTGGGCCACTACATACTTTTCAATTTCTTCCCGAGTAACATCCAGCGGATACAGATCACGACCTTTGGGCATAGCAGCTTCACCCAGAAATGGACTGTTGCTATCAATCAAATCCCAACGGCATCCCATGATGCCAAACAGCCCTTTCAGAACCGGATTGGGCGTGACACGATAAATTTCACGACCCCCGCGGTCACTCTGCTGCCAGTAAACTTCATCTAATAACTTAGATGCCTCCACCAGCTTTTCCACCAGCTTCTGTTCGCGCGTGCTCAGGCCTTGGCGATGATACGGAATGTCCACCGGCTTCCACTTGTCCAGCCGTTGGGCTTCGGTGAGCACCAGACGTCCACCTTGGGCGTGGAGGTTGGCAGCGGTAGCCGCCAGAATCAGGGTAAAAAGAATTTTCCTCACAACAAATAGGATGAATCAAAACGCAGCGTAACGGCAACAATACGATAGAATTCAGTTCATGCTATTCCGATGCATTCCATTGCTCATGCTGCTGCCCGTTGGATTGTTGGCCCAGTCTCCCCATGAAACGGTTGTGCAGCGCGGAGCTATGCTGTTCGATAAATCGTGCACTGCTTGCCATGGCGCAAAAGCTCAAGGTGGGCGGGCCCCCAACCTGACTCGTGGTGAATGGAAGTCTGGTGGCACTGACAGTGACATTGCTCGCAACAT
>JAYWBH010000379.1:0-5306 GCA_043781815.1 Bryobacterales bacterium
TTGATCGGATCAATTTCCGTGATGATCACGCGAGCACCCATACCACGCAATGACTGGGCCGAACCCTTGCCGACATCGCCGTATCCGCAGACCACAGCAATCTTGCCTGCCAACATTACATCGGTGGCGCGCTTGATTCCATCGGCCAAAGATTCGCGGCAACCATACAGGTTATCGAACTTGGACTTGGTGACCGAATCGTTGACGTTGATTGCTGGCACCAGCAACTTGCCGTCCTGCTGCATTTTGTACAAGCGATGAACGCCGGTTGTGGTTTCTTCGGAAACCCCGCGCCATGCTTTGACCAAACCGGTCCACATGGTTGGCTTGCTGGCATGAACTTTCTTGAGAAGGTTCTTGATCACCGACTCTTCATGACTGTCCGAAGGGCTGTTCACCCAATCGCTGCCATGTTCCAGTTCGTAACCTTTGTGAAGCAACAAAGTGACATCGCCACCGTCATCCACAACCAGTTCAGGACCTTTGCCATCGGGGTGGCAAACAGCCTCTAGCGTGCAATCCCAGTACTCTTCCAGGGATTCACCCTTCCATGCAAATACCGGGACACCGGTTACAGCAATGGCTGCGGCAGCATGATCCTGGGTTGAGAAAATATTGCAACTGGCCCAGCGTACACTGGCTCCCAGGTCGACCAGCGTTTCAATAAGAACCGCAGTCTGAATCGTCATGTGGAGGGATCCGGTGATCCTAACTCCGGCCAACGGTTTGGACACCGCATGTTTTTTGCGAATGCTCATCAAACCGGGCATTTCTTGTTCGGCGATGGAAATTTCTTTCCGTCCCCAGTCTGCCAATGCGATGTCGGCGACCTTAAAATCTGATGTCATGGTAGCTGTACTCATATTTGTTGATATGACTCCTATTTTACCTCAACTGACGCATTTTAATTAGATCGGGTCAGTTATAGGCTTCGTTTCTTAATTTCGATACTCAAACGCTTGATCTTTTGATTCAGAGTGGAGAGGGGAATGTGAAGCCGCTCGGCCGCCTCAGTCTGACTATAGCTGACTTCGTCCAGCACTTGAAGAATTTTCGCTCGCTCAAAATCGGCCACCATCTCATATAAGGATGCATCCGATGGAAGATTCCCGCTGGAATCGTGACGGATGCGCATTCCTCCGGCTTGCAAAAGTGTCTCCGGCAATGCGGTGGCAGGCACTACTGAACTGGTTGCCAGAACCACGGCACGCTCCACTGCATTTTCCAACTCTCGCACATTGCCAGGCCAGGCGTGTTCCATCATCAGGTGCAATGCTTCCGGTTCAAACTGAAGCATGCTTCGACCTTGAGGGTCCAAAAATTTGTCGTTTTCCTTGCAGTACCTGCTGAAGAAGTGCTCAATCAAAGGAGGAATGTCTTCCTTGCGATCGCGCAATGGCGGCAGTTGCACGTTAATCACATTCAGCCGGTAATACAGATCCTCGCGAAACCGGCCTTCCTCAACCAGCCGTTTCAGCTCTGAATTGGTAGCAGCCAAAATACGAACATCCACCCGAATGGTTTCCGTGGAACCCAACGGCATGAACTCGCGTTCTTGAATCACGCGCAGAAGCTTAGCCTGCGTCTCCAAACTCACAGTTCCGATTTCGTCAAAAAAAATCGTCCCATGATTGGCCGTTTCAAAGCAGCCCTTATGTGTGGAAACAGCGCCAGTGAATGCACCCTTGGCATGTCCAAATAGAACCGATTCCAATAGTTCCGCCGGTAGTGATCCGCTATTGACGGCAATGAATGGATGATCCACACGTGGGGAATTCGTATGGATGGCTTTGGCAATCAACTCCTTGCCTGTGCCCGTTTCGCCTGTAATCAGAATGGTGGTGCGGCTGGGCGCAATCTGCGTCACCAGATCCAAAATCCGCAACATGCGATCACTTTTGCCGACAATATTGGGGAAGCTGTAGCGCTGCTTTAGCGCCCGCTTCAACTCACGATTTTCATGCTCTAAATGGCTCTTACTGATCTGCCTGTCGATTTCAATGAGCAGCTTTTCGTTGTCCCAGGGCTTTGAAAAATAATCGTTGGCCCCATTCTTCAGTGCCTGCACGGCAACTTCCAGGGAGCCGTAGGCGGTAATCAAAAAGACTGGTGTGACCGTGTCCCGTTGACGAAACTCCGCCAGAAAGTCGATGCCTGATTTATCGGGCAACATCAGGTCTAACAGTACTAAATCAAAAGAAGTTGTTTCCAGGCGAGCCAACCCTTCGTTCGCTGTAACGGCCTGATCTACACGATAATTTTCCAGAGTTAGGAGGGTTTCCAAACCCTCACGAATATCTTCTTCGTCGTCCACAATTAATATGCGGGCGCGGGGAACATTGCTGTGGCTGGAGTTGGGGTCGGAAGTGGGCTCAGGCATTTACCACTTTCCTCGCCAGAGGAAATTCCAATTGGAAACGGGCACCCTCACCGGGCTTACTTTGAACTTCAATCGAACCGCCATGTTCTTTTACGATACCGTAAGTGACGGCCAGCCCGAGGCCGGTGCCCTTTTTCGGTGCCTTGGTAGTAAAAAATGGATCGTAGATGCGGCTGAGAAGTTCTGAGGCAATCCCGGTGCCCGTATCGGCGATGGTCACAATGGCTTGATCTTCTTCGGCGAAGGTTACGATCTCCAAGGTGCCACCTTTTTCCATGGCGTCACGGGCATTCAAGATGAGATTGAGAAATACCTGCTGCAGCTTCCCCGGATTTCCTTTCACTAAGCCTAATTGCGGATCAAGCTTTTGCTTGATGTTGACATGCCCACTGGACAGTTGCGGCGCAACCAAAGAGAGTGTTTCCACAATCACTTTGTTCAAATCAATCTCTACGAACTCAACGGGAGAGGTTCGCGAAAAATTGAGTAGAGAATTCACAATTTCACTGGCACGGAAAGTTTGTTTGGCAATCTTTTCCAACAATTTCGACTTACTTTCATCTCCTTGCACTTGCTTCGCCAGCATCTGGGCATAGGTTGAAATCACCGCCAGCGGCGTATTCACTTCATGCGCCACCCCGGCGGCCAGCAACCCGATGGAAGACAGTTTGTCAGCCTGCACTAAACGAGTTTCCAGTTCCGCACGCACAGTGACGTTGTCAAAAATGATCAACCGGCCAATTCGTTCCCCATCTTTCGATACCAGCGGTGCCACGGCAATGTTCAGCGTGGAAGCCTCTACGTCAGCCGTGGGCAGCATCTCGAATTTGTAAATGTTATGGACGCCAGCTTCGTGGCGCACTTGATCCAGATGGCTGACAAGCGAAGCTGGCAACAGTTCCCGCAATCGGCACCCAACCGCTTGATCACGGCCCACTCCAGTCAACCGTTCCATCTGGTTATTCCAGCTCTCTACACGATCTTCCAGATCGGCAGCCAGAATCCCCACATTGATCGATTCCACAATGTTTTCGCTAAACTCTTTCAGCCGTTCGTACTCGTCAGCTTTGCGTTGCAACGAACGGTAGAGTCGGGCATTTTCAATGGCGATGCCCACGTAACCGGCCAACGTCACCAACAGCTCAACGTCGTCGCTGGAAAGAAAATCGCCTTTTTCCGTTCGACTGATACCCATCCAGGCAATGGTCCGTCCCCGGGCATTGCATGGCACGTAGTAGGTTAAATCTAAATCGGCGATGGTATGACGGACGCTCTGCGCATAATTGGCCATACGCGCATCCAGCACATTGCGTGTTCTTTCAAAGAAAAGGTAGGGAGTATCCAGAGGAAAGGTCAAAAAGCTTAGATCCATCAGATCAGGAACCGGTCGGGAGAGCCCCGCTGTTAAATAAATCCGGTAACTATCTCCCGATTCCGCTTCCAGAAAGAAAGCGATGTGCTTGATGGACAGCGTACGAATCAACCGTTCCGCCACGGAATTCAACACGCCGTTCAAATCGGTTTCAGTGCTCAACTCGCGGGCGAATTCGATCAGTGTCCGCCGGTAATCGTAATTTTCCTTGTAGAAGAAATAGCGGTCCAACAGTTCCTGTATCCAGTTGCGGATGGGTTGAAAAATGAAGGTGGCAATCAGAATCACGGTGACCATAGATGCTGGTGTCAGGTCATCCAGTTTGCCTAAGGTAACAATCAACCCGTAGAAGACAGCAAGCACGGCAAGCGTCGCAATGGTGTGCACGTACCCTTGCTGGAAAATGACATCCACATCCATCAATCGGTAGCGGATCGTGGCGTAGGCCCACGTCAACGGAAGGAAAATCAGGAACAGGATGGTCATTTCCATATATCCGTTGGGGACCACGCCAGCGGTGTAAGGAATCACATAGAACAAGGTGAACGGAATGACCCCGATCATGACGCCGTTGCGCAGCCATTTTAATTGGTTGCGGACAATAGGGTCTTCTTCCTTGCTGTGGGCAATTGCCAGCACCAGTGCACCGGCTAAATAACCAGTGGAAAGGAATGGAAGCCAAATTCGATCCAGCACCCAACGAAGTTCAATCAACGAAAACACCGTTTGCAGAGTACCGCTAGTGACCAAAAAGAACACCACGGCGATTCCAGCCGCCGGCAGGTAAAGCAAGGCTGCCCCAAAAAAACGCTTCAGCCAACGCCTCGGCTCTGGAAAGGTGAGAGTGAAATGCAGGAATAGCGATGGGACCAGCAGGCCGGCAAGGAAGTTACCAAAGTAGATCACCTTGTCAAAGTTATTCAGCTTGCCTGTGTAGTGGAAGGTGGAAAGAATGAAGGAGGCTAGGCACAACACGTAAAAGTGAATAGCCTTATCCGCATCGCCCCGGCGAAAATAGACAAAAAGTCCGATAAAAAGGTAAGCTGCACCAACCAGATATTGGTAGTAAAGCAAGGTGGAAGGAGTATGCTCTCCAATCAATACTTGGATGGGCACAGGAGTCGGATCACGATCAGGACGGGGATCTACCCGTTCAATCACGTAAACAGCTTTTTGCCAAGCTCCAAAACCGATCAGAACTCGGGTAACTTCCATTGCGGAATCAATATGAGTTCCAGGTGAAGGATCAGCCCCAGGGGCGGTCACAGGTCGAATAATACGCAGAACATCGCCATTTTTGATGCCCGCTTTGGCCCCAGGCCCTTCGGGTTCAACATAAAATGCAACTACTGCGGGTCGAAGTTTGCCATCAGGCTTGGTCGCCGGTTCAAAACGATCCACCCAAGTTACGCCATCTTCGGGGATGCGAAACTTCTTTTGCTGTTGGAAATTCACGGCGGCAGCGACAACCGCAGCCATCGTCAAGATGACCAGTAACGCGCCGATTAATTGTCGTTTGAGTTCCCGCACAGAGCGAACCAACACTTCCCCACC
>JAYWBH010000380.1:0-15365 GCA_043781815.1 Bryobacterales bacterium
ATTTACCAGTTTACCGCGACGCACTGCCCAAACGACTGAGGCCGCTGCCGACATGGCCAGGATTGGTGCTGTCCAAAGCGTGAACCGCGCGAATTTATCAGCTATGGTGAGTGATAAAAATTGGTCTTGCAAAGAATCGCTGAGCAGCCGCGGCGCCGCCAACATGACGCAGAGCAGCAGCAGAAACGAGATTCGCAAAATGCTTTTGGCCTTGTCTGGTGTAGTGGATTGCTGTGCAACAACGGCGGAAAGTGATCCTACGATTATGGAAAGAAGCAGGCTAAGAATGGCCAGGCTGAGCAGAACAACCACGGGCGGCAGGACGCGTCGGGGCAGTCCAATGTTGACGGTGATGAGGCCCAACGCGATCATCGCCATGGACGCGATCCAGCCGTAGGCAATGCTTTTTGCCAGCGAAAGCAGCTCCACCCGTTTACCCGCGCCAAATACATCATCCACCACTCTGGGCGAAACGAATAGAAATCCCAGGCAGGAATACACGGCTAGCAACTGTAGATCCATAAAGGGAAGTCCCTTGAACCAGGGGACGAGGATTCCGAACAGTACGAAGAGCAGGGCATGTACAAATTTGTCGCGAGACGTCATTCTGTTAGAGTAAACCACAATGGAATTCGATATCCCCACTTTGCCAGTCCGTGATCGTCACAAGTTGCTTTCATCGGTAGTTTTGCCGCGTCCGATTGCCTGGGTGACCACAATGGACGCCGCTGGCCAAATTAATGCGGCACCGTTCAGTTTCTTCAATTTGATGGGGTCAGACCCGGCGATTGTGGTGCTGGGCATTAGCCGCAGCAATGGCATGTTGAAGGACACTGCCAGCAACATGATGGCTTGTGGAGAATTTGTAATTCAGCTTGTGACTGAAACTTTGGCTGAGCAGATGAACCAGACAGGCACGGAGTTTCCACACGGCATCAATGAACTGGAAATAGCTGGTTTGGCGACCTTACCGAGTGTGCGGGTGAAGCCCCCAAGGATCGCCGCATCGCCGGTTCATATGGAGTGCAAGTATCATTCGATTGTAGAGATCGGAAATACGTCGGTACTGCTAGGCGAAGTGATTCATCTGCATATTGACGACGCGTATGTGGATGCCGCGACGCTACATGTGCATGCTAATCAGCTCGGCGTGATTGGGCGGATGCATGGGGGCGGTTGGTACGCGCGTACGACGGATTTATTTGAGTTGGGACGGGTTAGTTACAAGCAGTGGTTGGAGCGAGGGTGAGTAGACGGGACTACAAGGCCACCCCAGCAAGACGGGCAATGGCCAGAGCGTTTGACTCGGTGGTGATTCCAGGCTTCAGCAGGTAATCGAAATCAAGGGGATTGGATGCGTCCTTTGAGCCCATATGCCAGTTGGAACCCTGCATACGGGGCAGGTCGGCAAGCTCAGTGAGTGCAAGATCGTGAGTTGAAATCGCACCCACAGCACCAGCGGCGATCAGGGTGCGGATAACCGCTTCAGCGGCGATTCTGCGGTCGTGCGAGTTGGTGCCACTGAAAATTTCGTCGATCAGAAACAGCACAGGAATCTGTTCCTTGGACAAGCGAATAGTTTCCCGCAAACGATCCAGTTCGGCCATGAATTTTGATTTACCTTCAAGGATGGAATCTTGAATAGATAGCGATGCGCAAGTTGCGAATAATGATAGGCGAAGACTTCGAGCACGTACGGGAGCTCCGGCTGCGGCCAGGACCGCATTGATTCCAACGGCGCGTAAAAGAGTGCTTTTGCCAGACATATTTGAACCACTGATCACAAGCAGGCGGTTGCCTTGGCTGTGTAACTTGACATCGTTACGCACACACATTTCCGGCTGCAAAAGGGGATGGCCAAGCCCCACAGCTTCGTATGTGGCGGAGCCTTCGACGAACTCTGGAAAAGTATCCTGCTGGCATTCGTAGGCGTAGCAGGCAATGGCACTGAGGGCATCAAATTCTGCCCATGCCTCCACCCAGTTTTTCAAGTTAGACCCATTGCGAATGCGCCATGCTTCAATTGCCATTGCGCACTGCGTTCCAACCAGCAACAGCAGAAAGGGGCCGTAAAACCAGTCCTTCTGACGCTGATCAAGAGTTTTCAGATAGCGTTCCAATTGAAGCATTTCAGTGGCAGATTGTTCTGAGGTTGCTTTTCGTGTAAGCTCCTTTAGCTTGGCAGATTGGAAATTCTGCGTGGCCAATAGCGCGAGCCCTTCGCGGATCAACCCAATTTCAATGGACACAAAACGGGTGTGTTGGATTACTTGCAGAACACGGGGTCGGAGGGCCCATCCGAAGGCAGCTTGGACGGCTATGAATGGAATGGCAAGTTCCCATGAAGCATGGCCGGTGATGGCGATGAGGAGAATGAATCCGGTGGCGAGGCTAGTGCATGCGGCGAAAAGTCTCATCCACGCTGCAAACTTCGTCGGCTCCTGACTCAGCCAAGTCGCAAACGTTTCCCAAGTGGATTGGTTGAAGGTTTTCCCCAGCGTGGCAACTTGTTCGCGCAGGTGGGTATTGCCTTGCAATTCCTGAACTGCCGCTTGCCGGGCCAGACACTCATCCATGGTAATTGGAGCATCCTGAAGGTAGTTCGCCAACCGCTGACTGCCAGCGTGTGTGCGTGTGGTGCAGAGGCGTTGGAAAAGAGAGCCAGTTCCAAAGAGATTCAGGTCGTGTTCGTAGACATGGTTGGGAATTGAGAACTCTTCGCCTGATTGACCTTGCCCAGCCCATTTGCCTTGTAGCCTGTTTATGCCAATTGTGTAGAAATCTTGGAGTCGTGCGAGCTTCAATCGTATAGACTGCTGGCGGCCATACTTGCGTGCGGAAAGGAGCACGAATGGCAAGGATAACGGCGAGGACCAGACGGGAATCGTACGTCGACTGAGTGCTGCGAAACTGAGGATGAAGAATACCAGAATGGCGGCGCTGAACACCATGGTGGTGAGTAGCTGGCGGGATTGAATGGCCCCGATGCTGGACTGGAGTTGTTGGAGCCTTTGTTGGTAGTGGAGCAGGGCGCTATCCATTGGCATAGCGTTATTCTACAGGAGCGCAGGTCCGATAAACTGGAAAGATGATGCGAATACCAATCCAGTTGACGGAAACGCAGGCGGTGGCGTTGCGGGAGGTGTCGGCGGCTCGGAATCAATCTTTGGCTGCGTTGATACGGGCGGGAATAGACCTTCTGTTGGAGCAGTCTGGCGAAGCAAATCGACTGGAACAGGCCAAGGATGTGGTGGGACGATTTGGGTCGGGATTAGTTGATGGGAGTGGTGGACATGATCAGCATTTAGTTACTGCGTTTGGGAACTCCTGATTTTTGTTGATGCATCTGCAGTCTATGCAGTTATGGATCTTGATGATCAGGTCATCTCAAAGCGAAGTGTCTTGTGAGATTAGAAATTTGATCTATCCGTTAATATAAGTTATACGATATGCCGCAACTGACAATATACCTAGAGGAAGCGACGGAGAAATTGCTCCGTAAACAATTGGATTCCAGTGGGCTGTCGCAAAGCCGATACATCGCGGGGCTTATTGTGGAGCGGGCTCGAACTCAGTGGCCACCGCAACTGGTTTCGGTTTTGGGTACATGGGCTGATGTTGACTTTCCAGACATTGAGGATTTGCGAAAAACAGTTGGCACGGATCTGGGTCTTGACGGATTTGTAGCCGCTGATGCGCGCAGATAAGCACGAAAAGAGCATGCGTTTGTGGGTCCGTTTATCTGCGTGTATCTGCGGATAAAAATTCGTTTAGGGTTAGTGGCGATAGGCCCAGGAATTCAAGGAAGTCTCCGCTCCGTCTCACAACAGCCCTAATCTTCTGTGTGATGCGAATGGAATAGAGCCGCTGTCCATGTGCGTCTGTTCGACTTTGAATCAGCTCCCAACGCAATCCCTTGTCGCGACAAAGTGTGGTCCAGTCCATGGCGGCCATTTTTGTACAGCAGTTTAAAACAACCATGCGTTCCGCTTTTTCAAGGGAGAACCACTGTTTTTGAAACACTGGATTGTTGAGGTCAAGCCGAATTGGCTTCGCCTAACGCTTTTGCTTGGCTTTCTTCGCCAAAAGATTCAGATCTGTTTCAGCACGGGGATTCGACGCGGACCAGTTCAAAGCGCGATCCAGACTCCCTCGCGCTTCTGGAGAATGAAGCCAAAGTTCGTCATCTGGGATCACCTGTGCGGTCTTGATTGTCCAAACACCTTCCGCCACCTGATCCACAGTCACGGTCCTGCCGGCATATTGTTTACCAAGGGAGATTTGCCCACTGGCACCAATCGTCTTAATTTCAACTGGCATGACTGCATGATAGCAGGAATGTGCAGATTTAATGCGTTGAGGTTACGGTTCCCTCAAGCTGGTTGTAATTTGCGTCTTGAGCCAACGTCTACTGACTTCGGCGGCAGATTTTTCTGAGGCACGAAACGAAGCTCAAGGCGCAAATCCAAGGCGGCGGCGATCCTTTGCATCATGGTTAGTGAATGACCCTCATAGTCGGCATCTTCCAGTCGGGCGATGACTGGCTGCTTCGACCCGATAAGTGCGGCAAGCTCGCTTTGGGATAGACCAGCAGAGGTGCGGGCGTCGTAGATCATTTGGGCGACCTCAAAGTTTATTTTCGCTTTAGTGATACCGGACTTGAGGATTTCGTTGTTGCCGGTTACGCTTTGTAGAATTTTGAGTGAGTTTTTGGTTCTAGGTATGATTGTGTTCCTCTTCTCAAAAGCCTTGCTGAGTCAAGAGTGACCCTCACCGGATCGACCGATAATTAGGCCTTACGCTACGCATGGCTTCGTCAAAAATCTCTTGCTGTTCGGTATCGGAAACGTCCGTAGTCTTCTCGTCGATCTTGGCGAAATATTTGCGTAACTCGCCAGAGACAGCCCGTTGCTGCTCAGGGGTTGGAGATTCATGCGGCCAACGAGTGGCTTCTAGGTCGGGATGATTTGGCATTGCTGGCTTTGAGCTAACACTTGGACTGAGATTCGAACTTGGAAATCCACTTGGGGATCATCGCCCACAAATCTTCGAGAGGAACAGTGCGGCCTTCTTTAGCCTGCTTGATGCCACGACCAATTGCGGCTAAAGTCTCGGTGTCCACCTCGACTTCTTTTGTTGCTGGGATTTCCATTTTGAGGTCGATCATAGCCTTACGGTAGCTTGCTTTGGCGGGTATTGCAATGGCGTTTGTTGGTTGGCAAAATGAACGGGGGTGCCTGCTGGCGAGCAGTTGACGGAGTATCTGACGTAATGTCAGCCTGGATTGATCTCCAGGGGTTGGAATTTAAGCAGCCCGTTTGACTTTTTTCCTCGTTATCGGGGAGATCAGCACTTCAGCTGGAATGCCGAATCGTTCGTGAAGACGACGGATCATGGCCAGGGACAGTGCCCTGTCCCCTCGCAGAACCTCGTGCGTTCGGCTGCGTGCACCAATGACTCCAATCAAGGCGCGGTGATCCAATCCTTGCTGTTCCAGTCGAAAGCGAATGGCATCGATAGGGTCTGGTAAATCGACAGGAAAATGGACTCTCTCGTAAGCATCGGTTAGTGTCATCAATACTTCCAGTCGGTCACCAGCTGCAGTCCCTTCGCGGGCACCCCAGAGCCTTTGTATTTCTAATAGCGCCTTATTGTGGTCTTCGTCGTTTCTGATAGGTTTGATCACCATACCGCACCTCCTTGACATTGATTTTGTCGTAATCGTTGTGCGCGCCCACCCATTTTATAAAAACCGTTTGACGGGCATAATCAATGGCTGCCACCAACCTATAGCTGTTGCCCTTGATGTTGAACACCACCCGTTCCTCGCCGATAACGCTAGCCGTCGCATACGATCTTTTCACGTCAGTTGAATTCCGCCAAGATGCTCTTTCAGCTTCGTGGAACCAGGCGTCCAGTGCAGTTTTCACAGCCGGTCGATCTTTTCGGCCCTTCAGCGTTTCGAGGAAGAAGGTTCGGGTATTTCGCGCCAAAATCCGCACAGCGTCCCCAGAGTATCATGTTCCCGTTTTGGGCACAACATCTTGCGGTGGGCACCCTCTTTAGTCTGCTTGATGCCACGATCAATAGCGGCTAAAATCGTGGTATCCACTTCGACTTCTTTTGTTGTTTGGACTTCCATTTTGAGGACGATCATGGGCCGGCAGTTGGCTTTCGTGGGTATTGCAATGACGACAAACTATCGCTTGATATAATGATGAGAAGGAGGAATTGATGCCATGGCCGTCACAATCAACTTGACCCCGGAGAAAGAGGCGAAGCTGAAGGCTCATGCGCAAGCTCACGGCCTCAATGTTGAAGAATGGCTGATGGGTCTCATTCCTGATGACCGTGCTGAAAACAACCCATCCAGTCCAAAAACTTTTGCTAACCTTTCGGACCTGCTTAGCAACTCCCCTTTTGCTGGAGCCAACCTCAACCTGGAGCGTTCTCAGGACTAACCTCGTCCAGTTGACATTAAATGAATGGGTTACCAATTGGAAATGCACGTCACCATTTTCGGCTTGCGGGCGCTGTGCCAGTTGGCCTAGGAATCTGTGAAATGTCCGGTGGCCCGCATTGATTCCGCATTGATTTTAAGAAGGAACAAAACCCTTCAATCAAGTGGAGGCGGTACGCTACTCGCAACGGATTCAGATTCGCGACGCGCATCTGAAACCAAGGTCACGAAGTCAGATAAATGCTTCTTGTAGAGGTTCTCCAAGTCTTTGCTGTACCCTGCCATAACCCATGGAATGCGTGACCGTAGTTCCGCTATGAATGTCTCGGTGTTTTTCTGCTTTGACTTTCCGCGACCAAGATCCGCTTCCGCCGTACGTCCAATCATGTCCGCAATAACGATGGCGTGCGATTTGCCGGTAGGGATGAAGTAAGAATAGTGTTGTGTCTGCTTTGTGTACAGCCACACGATGTCATAAAGGTGAAAGGGCGTGAAGCTGAAGAACGTCTTGTGCAAGAGCCATGATCGCGTGAGAGTGAAAGCACCGTATTTTTGCACATCACTGGCAGTTGCTTCGGTATGCACTGCGGTCGCGAGTTCATCAACGTTGTCCCCATAACGCGCGACGGCATGATAAACAGGACTATGCGTTGGATCTTCGATCCGTAACAGCGCGTTCTTCACATTGTAGAGACACAGCGCTAAGACGACCAACCCGATAGCGAATGACACGTAAGCTTCAAAGCGATAATTCGTCAAGATCAACATATACGGCATGAACCGCTGATGAAACTCAGAACCATCCTTCTTCAACTCAACATTAAACAAACTACGGATATCTTGAGTCGCGAAAGACAACACTCCACGATAGGGAGACGACACCGAGGATGAGGACGATTTGATGAGAAAGAAACGATCACCTGCCAACGCCACATAAATGTGCTCACGACTCTCCTCCCTCCCATTGCGCGTGTGCGCAATATAGACACCAGTATCAGTCGCTTGTCCAAGATCCGAGATGACAAAGAATTCCTTCTTCGTCCCGAAACCAACGTCCTGGATTTGATCCGCAGAGATGGGAAACGGTCCAGCAATACAATTGTAGAGATAACGCTGGTTACCGACGAGCAACATAAGGAGTAATGCAATAACACCCAGGTTTGCGAGCAGGAGATTGCGATTGCACCGACGAATCTGTCGCCCGATTATGGTATCTTTCATGAATTATTCCAACGGGGAGCCCTTGAAACCCTCGAGTATCCAAAAGAACGCACGAAGTAATCCAAACGCAAGAAGAGGTCCACCAAGCATAGCCGCAATAAGAGTTGTCGCATCTCCTTCACCACGCATCGACACCATCAATAAGAGCAAAACAAGCTCCCAAATAACAATGCCAATAACAAGCAACCGGTTAAGACCCCGACGGAATTTCATAGAGAATTGATGGAAACGAAATCTTATCACCACCATCACCAGGACTGCAACCCAAAGAAGACAAGAATCACCTTTTGTCCTGGCATTCCGAAAGTAGGGTGATTTTGTCACCTTACATGAGTGGATCACCCTTAGACCAGGATACTGGACAGAACGGAACATAACATGACATAACATCGACATTGCCAATACGTAAAGTCTATGAGAATTACGGCTGGAATATTTCGGTTTTTTCCGCGATGGTCAAAGGAATAATCCTCAAAAGTCCGCATCGAGGTAGGTCTAGATGCGTTTGGAAAAATCAGGACCAACTGAGGCAAGACATTCTAGAATTGCTGCTTAAGTAATTATTTGGTTCCGCCAACCCCATATTTTCAAGTATTTTGAGATCATATGTACATGAATGATGATTTGGACACAGCGTGCAGGGTTGAAGAAATCAGGATTTTACAGTGGTGTTCTGAAGCAAACACCCGGCTTGAAGCCGATCTTAAGGCTTCACACAGAAAATTGGCTGCAATAGGTAAAGGGTCGGGCCGGCAGTGGTATACAGAAGGCCTAAATATCATCTTCGCTTCCGTCGAATCGATCATCAAAAAGGCGCTTGCCTTACGAAAGGAGTTGGGCCTCAACACTCCAGACTTATATCTGGATCCGAACCTCAAGAACTTTCAAAACAAAATGGATCAGATTGTCGATGGAGCGGTAGGAAATGTTCAATGTCGATTTTCACAACCGGCGAGTCTAGCTGGGGCAGAAATGGAGTTATTGCGAAGGGCAAATGAGCGAGCCTCCGCACTTAAAGCAAAAGTGAAAAATGAACTAGAGGCTCTTCCGTTGGAGGCGAAAATAGGGACGTATCGTAAGGTGTCGTTATCAATGTCAAACACATTTAATATTTCAAATTTAGCCAACTTAAATCTTGGTACGGTAATTGGAGATCTGAACGGCTCTATCCAGACTTTGGAGAATACCGGTCACGATCAATTGGTTCGGGCTCTGCGCGAACTAATTGAGGGTATTGGTGCTTCCACTGATTTGGATGACAACTCCAAAAAAGAATTGCTTGAACATGTTTCTCTCCTTTCTGGGGAAGTCGCCTTACCGGCCGAAAAGCGCAAAATGGGGTTACTCAAGACTTCTATTACTGCCCTACAAAGTGGCTTGGTCGTGGCGACCCAATTGTGGACCTTGTGGCAAGGCGTTGCCCAAATTTTGAAGGATGCGGGAATGCCGATTCCATAATTGACTTCCGACAAACATCGCCCCCCCACTACCGTGCCATAATAGAGAAGTCTACCCCGGTAGTCTGCCGACACGCGTTTACACGCTTACCCGGTTCCGATAAAAGCAAACATGTTTGAAGCATTAAGCGACAAGCTGCAGAAGGTCTTTAAAAACCTGCGCGGCGAAGGGAAATTGACGGCTGAGAATATGGAAGCCGCGTTGCGGGAGATCCGCGTCGCTCTTCTTGAAGCAGACGTGCATTTTCGTGTCGTCAAACAACTGCTTGAAGCTGTCAAAGAAAAAGCCCTTGGCGAAGAAGTTCTGAATTCGCTTTCCCCTGGTCAGCAAGTGGTCAAAATTGTCCACGAAGAGCTGATTAAAATCCTGGGCACCCACGCTGCCCGGTTACGCTTTTCTAACGAACCTCCCTCGGTCATCATGATTGTTGGGCTGCAAGGTTCCGGCAAAACTACTTCCAGCGGTAAGCTGGCCAAGTGGCTGGCTAAAGAATCGCACACTCCTTTATTAGTCTCGGTCGACGTCTACCGTCCCGCTGCTCGTGAACAACTGCGGATTGTCGCCAAAGACATCAAGATTCCTATTTACCAGGGCGTGGAAGGCGAAATAAAGCCTCTGGAACTGGCGAAGAGTGCGCGTAAGGAAGCTGTCCAAACTGGTCGCGACGTCCTGATTGTTGACACCGCCGGTCGTCTGCACATTGACGATTCGTTGATGTCGGAATTGGAAGAATTGAAGGCCAGCCTGAATCCGGTGGAAATCCTATTTGTGGCCGATGCCATGACTGGGCAGGACGCCGTTAAGTCCGCCGAAGAGTTCCACAAACGTCTGGGCATCACCGGCGTGATCCTCACGAAGATGGATGGCGATGCCCGTGGTGGCGCGGCGCTTTCTATCCGCACGGTTACTGGGCAGCCGTTGAAGTTTGTCGGCATCGGTGAAAAGTCCGATGCGTTTGAACCGTTCCACCCTGACCGCGTGGCCAATCGAATTCTGGGCATGGGCGATGTGCTCAGCTTTATTGAGAAGATTCAGGCCAACATCGACAATAAGTCTGCCGAGGAAATGCAGCGCAAGCTGATGGACAACGAGTTCTCGCTCGGCGATTTCCGTGATCAGATGAAGCAGTTGGCGAAGTTAGGTTCCATGGAGTCACTGCTAGGCATGTTGCCGCAGATTGGCCCGATGAAGGCGCTGAAGAACGCCAAAGTGGATCCCAAAGAAATTGGACGCGTGGTGGCGATCATTGATTCGATGACGCCAAAAGAGCGCGATAATCATATGTTGATTAATGGGGCTCGTCGTCGTCGCATTGCCAAAGGCAGCGGAACCACCGTCAACGATGTGAATAACCTGCTGAAGCAGTATGCTGAAGCACGGAAAATGATGAAAGCTTTCACGGGCAGTTTGCAGGGGCAAGGGATGCTGGGCAAGAAGCTGTCCAAGTTTAAAATGCCAGGTAGTCTGGCGAATTTCAAGTTTTAGTGGATACTGGAGTAAGAGACATAACATGCTGATGATCAGACTGGCGCGATTTGGCGCAAAGAAAAAGCCGACCTACCGTTTGGTGGTGATTGATAAAGAAAGGGCTCGTAACGGATTGGCCCTGGAAGTTTTGGGACATTACAACCCTGTGCGGCAGCCTGCCGAAGTGAAATTGGATCACGACCGCGTGGCCCATTGGATCAAGAACGGCGCACAGCCTTCCGCTACCGTAACCCGACTGCTGAAGACTTACCCGGCAGTGCCGGTAGCTGCAGTCGTCTAACAAATTCAGACTTCGAGCATTCAGACTTCTAGTAAGAGGATCCTTTTCGCATGGCCCAAATCAAGGAACTTATCGAAGACATTGCCAAGGCTTTAGTGGATGTCCCAGAGCAGGTGTCGGTCCATGAAGTGGAAGGGGAACAGACCTCGGTGTTTGAATTGAAGGTTGCTGCGTCGGATATTGGCAAGGTGATCGGCAAGCAGGGGCGCACTGCGCGTTCTATTCGTACTTTGTTGGGTGCAGCGGGGACCAAGTTGAATCGGCGTTTTACGCTGGAAATTCTGGAGTAGGTTTCTGTCCCCTGAATCTGACGACGATTGGATTATCTTAGCCGTACTCATCCGGCCGCGCGGAGTCCGTGGCGAAATTGTCGCCGATAGCCTATCTGACCATGGTCCTGAACGCTACGATTCCATGGATGAAGTGATGCTGTTGGATTCTACCGGCAAACCCAAAGGCAAGCACAAACTGGAAGAAGTCTGGCAGCATCAGGCACGCCTGGTTTTCAAGTTTGATGGCGTGGATTCCATGAACGATGCCGAAGCCTTTCGTGGTTGGCAGGTAGCCGTTAGTGCAGCCGAACGTGCACCCTTGGAAGAAGGCGCATTCTATTATTCAGACCTTATCGGCTGCCAAATGGTGGATGCCGAAAGTGGCCAGCCGATTGGTAAAGTGGTCGGGTTCCTGGAAAATAGCGGCACGGGATTGCTGGAAGTGGAAGGCAACCTGCTGGTGCCCTACGTTAAGAATATTTTGGTGGAGATCAGCCCGGAAAAGAAGTTGATTCGGGCCACCCTGCCGGAAGGTCTGCGGGAACTGAATTGAGGCCATGAAATTTCATTTGCTCACGATTTTTCCGGAATACTTCCGGGGTCCGTTTGAGCATGGTGTTGTGGCCCGGGCGGCAAAGAGTGGGCTGCTGGATATTCAGATTCACGACCTGCGCAAGTGGACTGCGGATCGGCATAAAACGGTAGACGATCGGCCATTTGGCGGCTGCGAAGGCATGCTGATGAAAGCCGAACCGATATTCCTGGCAGCGGAAGAGATTTTCCCTGAACGGCAGCCCGATCAGAAGATCATACTGTTGTCGGCCCAGGGCAAGCTGTTCAATCAGGCTGTGGCGCGTCGGCTGGCTGGGGAACAAGAATTGCTGCTGATTTGCGGCAGGTATGAAGGGGTGGATGAGCGGGTGGTCACGCATTTGGCTGACGAAGAGCTCTCCATTGGCGATTTTGTTTTGAGTGGCGGTGAATTGGCTGCTGCGTTAGTGGTGGATACTGTGGCCCGGTTGTTGCCGGGGGTGCTGGGGAACGAGGCGAGTTCGGTGCAGGAATCGTTTTCGACGGAGTCCGGCTTGCTGGATTGTCCCCAATATACGCGTCCGGCAGAATTTCGGGGCTGGAAGGTGCCTGATGTGCTGGTGGGTGGAAACCACGAAGAGATTCGGCGATGGCGTCGTAAGGCGGCCATGGAAAAAACGGCCAGGAATCGACCAGATCTGTTGCCTGGGTCACCCGTCGCTTGATTTGGCCTGTTACAATAAGAGTTTGTAGTTAATAGCAAGGAATTCGTCTCATGACCAACGCTTCACTGAAGAAAGTTTTTGATGCCAACAAGCGCACAGATCACCCTGAAATGCGTCCCGGCGACACATTGAAAGTTCACGTAAAAATCAAGGAAGGCGAAAAAGAGCGCCTGCAGGCGTTTGAGGGCACTTTGATTGCCCGTCGCGGTGCGGGAATGAGCCAAAGTATTCTTGTTCGCAAGATCAGCTTCGGCACGGGAGTGGAGCGTATTTTCCCAATTCATGCTCCGGTGATTGATCATATTGATGTGGTCCGCACGGGCCGCGTACGCCGCGCCAAGCTGTTCTTCCTGCGCGGATTGAAGGGCAAAGCTGCCCGTCTGAAAGAGCGCACGTAACCTACTGTGACTGCTGCCGGCGCGCGGCGATACACTTGCAACCTATACTTTGAGCGTAAGGCTTACAAAGAAGGATTCTGTGTGGTTGCTGGCGCCGATGAAGCGGGTCGGGGCTGTTTATTTGGCCCGGTGTACGCTGCTGCTGCTGTGCTGGATCCTAAAAAACCAATTCGCGGCTTGAACGACAGCAAGCAATTGACGGCTGAAGAACGCGAGCGTCTGGCGGTAGAGATCCGTTCGAAGGCGGCAAGCTATGCCGTATCGGCAGCAAGCGTGGCGGACATTCTGCGATTGAACATTTACCACGCATCCCGACTGGCTACTTTGCGCGCACTGCGTTCCCTTCCCCTCAAAGCAGATTACGCCTTGCTCGATTTCCTTTCCGTAGACCTTCCTATTGAACAACTTTCGTTAGTAAAGGGCGATGCCCGGTCGCGTTCCATTGCTGCGGCTTCGATCTTAGCCAAGGTGGAACGAGACGCTGCTATGGTCCAATGGAATGTGGTGTATCCGCAATATGGCTTGGCGAAACATAAGGGCTATTGCACACCGGAACATTTGGCCGCATTAGCTGAATTCGGACCCACGCCACAGCATCGAATGGGTTATCAGCCAGTGGCTGCGGTTAGCCCGGAAGCCAGGTTCAAGCGTGGTCAGGTGGCATCGCAAATCAGCTTATTTGAGGAATTCGAGGTCGCCGATTGATGGCAGAACAGGAACATCCCGAACTGGAAGAACTGGAATTGCCAGCTAAACCGAAGATTGGTTGGTTGGCAAAATTAGGCTGGCTGGCCTGGATTATTTTGTGTTTTGAACTGGGTGCATTCCTGATGGTTTACCCCTGGATGGACACCTGGCAGCAGAACGGAATTCAAGATTGGCTGCGGGTGAGCGAAGATGTCTGGTTGAACCCATATTTTCGTGGTGCGCTGTCTGGACTTGGCCTGTTGAATGTTTACGTGTCCTTAGTGGAACTGTTCCACTATCTGAAAGCGTTATTGTTTGAGTAGGCGGTAAAATGGGACCAAAGAGGCAACATTGGAAGACGTAAGCGTGGAAGTGCCGCAAGGTGGCGTTGGCGATATCGCCAAGAATCTGCTGGCGGCCAAGAACGACGAAGATAGCCCTCGTAACACCATTGCCGAATGGACAGTTACTGTCCTGTTATTGCTGTTCGGCACAACAACGCTGGTGCAGGCGTTTGTCATCCCTACAGGGTCCATGGAAGATACGCTACTCATTGGCGATCATCTATTGGTGGACAAATTGGCCTACGCGCCGCCCGGCCAAGTCAGCAAATATTTTCTGCCTTATAGCCCATTGAAACGCGGCGACATCATTGTGTTCCGCTGGCCTACCGATATCAAGCTGACGTTTGTTAAGCGAGTGATTGGCATTCCCGGAGACCGCATCCGGTTGGAGAATAAACAATTATTCCGCAACGGCAAGAAAATTGATGAGCCGTATAAATATCATAAGACCGACTTCTACGATTCCTACCGCGACAACTTCCCATCTGCACCGAACATGAGGGTTGACGATTCAGCCACCGAAATGTTGCAGCACAACACGGTGAAAGGTGAAATTGTAGTGCCCGATGACTGCTTTTTTGCGATGGGCGATAATCGCGATTTTTCGTTGGATAGCCGCTATTGGGGCTTTGTTCCGCGGAAGAATATTATTGGCAAACCGCTGATCATTTATTGGTCCTATGAAACGTCTACAGACAGACTTTCCAGCCCGAGTATCAGCATGGATCATGTGAAAGATCTGGCTACAAACTTTTTCACTAAAACCCGTTGGCGACGCAGTTTTCAATTGATCCGAGGCTATCCCAGCCCGGAGTGACTTGCCGGAGAAATAGACTACTATGTTCCTTGATTTTTTCAAGAAAAAAGAACCTGAAATCCCCATAGAACCGCGTCATTGGATTGCCGATTGGGCGATGAATATCCTGATCCTGATTTTCGGTACGGCGACCTTGGTGCAAGCGTTTGTGGTGCCCACTGCGTCCATGGAAACCACTATCATGATCGGCGATCACATGTTTGTGGATAAGCTGGCCTATTCGCCTTCCAGTGGGATTGGCAAAATGCTGCTTCCCTATGAGGAAGTGAAGCGCGGCGATGTAATTGTATTCCGCTACCCGTTGAACATTTCTCAAAATTATGTGAAACGTGTGATTGGCATTCCTGGCGATCACATTCGCATTGTGGATAAGCAATTAGTGTTAAACGGCAAGCCCATTGAGGAACGCTACAAACAGCACACCGATAAGAATCTTCAGGTTTATCGTGACAACTTTCCACCAGATCCTAACTTTGCTGCTTACCGGGAACGTGCCAAAGACATGCTGCGAGATCACGTAAAAGATGGCGAATTAGTTGTTCCTGAATCTTTCTACTTTGCCATGGGCGATAACCGCGACAACTCTGACGATAGCCGCTTTTGGGGATTCGTGCCTCGTGAAAATATTATTGGCAAACCCCTTTTCGTATGGTGGTCCTACGACGCTCCAACCGAGGCTTGGGT
>JAYWBH010000381.1:0-15350 GCA_043781815.1 Bryobacterales bacterium
AAGACCGCAAAAGGATTCGGTTCCATGCCACTAGGCAACGTCTGGGCGTTCCCATCACGAACGCTTCCGTACGACGGGACCTTGGCCGCTATGAAGGAACTTGCCCGACGCTTGGGTCCAATCACCGCCAGTTACAAAGAGTTCAGCCATCCGGTGGACATCAACACTTCTTTGGAACCGGTCTATCTGAAAGCAGCGGCTGAAGTGAGCGTCAGCCTGAAGCTGACCGTTCCCATTCCCAAGCTGTGCATGTTAGTCACCGCCAGCGCGTTCGACGCCGCAGTGCATGATGCCTTCGGAAAACTTCACCAACGAAATTGCTATTCCACTTATGGACCTGACTTTATGGAGAAGGATCTTTCGCACTATCTGGGTGCGCCTTTTCGTGGGGAGTATCTCAACCGCTACTTACTCCAAAAGCCCAGACCATCGGTGAACTTATACCATTCCGTGGGTGGCTCTGATTCGCTCACCGCCGATCAACTTACAACGCGACTCAATGACGGTCTGCCAGAAACACTGCCAGATTGGATCCGTTACAACGGATTGCATCACATCAAAATCAAGTTACAAGGTGATGAACTGAAGTGGGATGTGGACCGTGTCGTAGCGATAGACCGCATCGCCCAGGAAACCAGTCCCAACGTGGAGTGGCGCTATTGCGTGGATTTCAATGAACGTTGTCCAAATGTGGATTACTTACTGGAATTCCTGCGTAAATTGAAAGAGCAAACTCCCAAGGGGTTCGCCAGAATCGAATACATTGAACAACCCACAGCACGCGATTTGAAAGCAGATCGTGCCAATGTTATGCATCAGGCAGCCAAGCTGCGACCGGTAGTAATTGATGAATCATTGACAGATTTAGAATCATTGCTGATGGCCCGTGAGCTGGGTTATACGGGCATTGCATTGAAAGCATGCAAGGGACAAAGTCAGGCAATTCTAATGGCCGCTGCAGGTCAAAAATATAAGATGTTTCTATGCGTGCAGGACCTCAGTTGTCCTGGAGCTTCGTTGATCCATTCGGCAGGAATCGCCTCCCATGTTCCCGGTGTTACGGGCATTGAATCGAACTCCCGCCAATATTTACCATCAGCGAATGAAGCGTGGAAAGGCAAGTTTCCTGGGATTTTTGAAATCCGCAAAGGCAGTTTAGATACAACTGCACTTACTGGTCCAGGGCTTGGCGCAGTCGCTTAGGGTTACACTTGGCTGCAAATAACAATGACCCGATACCGAGCCGTGACCGTAAGGGAGTGGTGGCTGTTGCCCAATTAGCTTTCGACGCAAGCAAAACACCGTTCACCAGACACAAGTACAATCATTAAATGATGCGATTTTGCGTTGTAACTTTTCCGCTCCTTGCCGCACTTCTCTGTGCAGGAATTTCAACAGCGGCTGATTGGCCGCGCTTTCGTGGTCCCAATGGCAGCGGTGTGGACGCCACCTCAAAGGGTCTGCCCGTGGAGTTCGGACCGAATAAAAATATGGTCTGGAAAACTGCTGTTCCATTTGGACGCTCATCCCCCATCATTTTTGGGAACCGCATGTTTCTGACAGCCAGCGAAGGCGATCAACTGATTACCCTTTGTTACGACACAAACAACGGCAAGCTATTATGGCGTCGCGAAGTGAAAAGCGTGCATAAGCAAAAAGTATTCCGCGCCAATGATGCGGCCAGTTCCAGTGCAACAGTAGATGCGTCCAACGTCTATGTCTTTTTTGCCGACGTTGGTCTAATCGCCTATTCGCACGAAGGGAAAGAGCGTTGGCGACACGCCCTGGGGCCGTTTGACAGCTTTTATGGGATGGCTGCGTCTCCCATTGTCGAAGGCGATATGGTGATCCTGTTGTGCGATCAATCAACGGACTCCTATCTGCTGGCAGTAAATAAAAACACTGGCCGCCAAAAGTGGAAGGCTGACCGCCCAGGGATGAATATGGGTTGGAGCGTGCCCATTATCCACGATGGACAAATTCTGGTTACAGGCACAACGCGCGTGGATTCGTACTATCTGGCAACCGGTGAGCGACGCTGGTGGTTCCCAATTGGATCGGAAGGGGCCATGGGTACTCCAATATGGAATGGCGATTCATTGATTGTCTCTTTCTCCGGTCATGATAAGCCCTGGCTTCCATCGTTTGAATCCACCCTGGCGCAGTATGACACCAACAAAGACGGTCGTCTTTCAAAAACTGAATTCATGGCCGATAAAGATTGGGGCGAACATTTTGGCTGGATAGATGCCGATAAGAATGGTTTCATTGAAGCCAAGGAATGGAAGGTGGCGCTAGATTTCGGGGGTGGCGAATACGGCACAATGTCCATCAAACCTGGTTCAGCTACCGGGCAACTCCCCGCCTCTGCGGCCACATGGCGGATGAAGCGGAACCTGCCCTATGTGCCTGCGCCAGTGCTTTACAACGGCATCTACTTCATGGTGAAGGATGGCGGCATTGTAACTTCACTCAACCCTGAAACTGGCGCCATCCTCAAGCAGGGTCGTGCTGCGGATAGTTTGGGCGAATACATGGCATCACCCGTGGCCGCTGACGGCAAAGTGTACTTACTAAGTGAAGCGGGCAAACTTACTGTGCTCAAAGCAGCCGGGGAATGGGATGTGCTGACTGTGAATGATATGGGTGAGGAGACTTACTCCACACCCGCAATTTCCAATGGCCGCATCTTCGTGCGCACAAAATCTACGCTGTATTGTTTTGGTATGCGACAGTAACGCTGCTCGTTACATCAATTAGCTAACACTTTGTCGGGTGGCTAGAAATTTGGCGTGCAGATTTTCCGCAAGGATAGTTTCCAGCATGGTGATGGCATCGAACACTTCCACAAAGGAAGTATAGATAGGGGCCAACCCAATGCGCAAAATATTCGGCTCACGGAAATCAGGAATCACACCATGCTTGATCAGAGCCTGCGTCAATTTCCAGGCCTCTGGATGCATCAGGGCTACATGGGAACCGCGCTTGCCGCCTTCTGCTGGCGAAGCAATTTCCACGCCATATTTCACCAGACGTTCTTGAACCAAGGCAATGACGTACTCAGTGAGCAGGAAGGATTTCTTTCGTAACCGATCCAGACCCGCTTCCAAAATCATGTCTAATGCAGGTTCAAGTGCTGCCATAGACAAAACTGGCGGAGTGCCTGTCAGAAACTTTTCAATGGTCTCAGCAGGTTTATATTCCGGATTGAAACTGAATGGATCAGCGTGCCCAAACCATCCTCGAATGGGGTTTTCCAAGTGTGGAAGCAATTCTTCGCGCACGAAAATAAACGCTGGGGAACCAGGACCACCGTTCAAATATTTATAAGTACATCCAATTGCCATATCTACAAAATGTTTATCCAGTTGCAGCGGCATCACTCCAGCGGAATGGCTCAAATCCCAAATCACCAGAGCCCCCACTTTGTGAGCTGCCTCAGTGATTAAGCGCATATCAAAAACCTGGCCAGTCTTGTAACAAGTGTGGGTAAGGGAGACAACCCCTGTGTCTTGGTTTAGGTTTTCCAGCAGTTGCTCTACTGATTTCATGATCCGCAGTTCGCCAGCGTTTTCCAAAATATAAAGATCAGATGGGAAATTGTCGGCCAGCGTAAGGATCACTTTCCGTTTTTGAACCTTCATTGCTGCGGTGATCAGCTTGAACAAGTTTACGGAAGTGGAATCGGATACCAGCACTTCACCGGGCTTCGTCCCAATGATCTGCGCAATCTTATCTCCTAATCGGCGTCCAAGCAAAAGCCAATCATGTCCCCAACCGCGAATCAGACCGGTCCCCCATTCTTCATCAATGGAACGAAGTAGTTTTTGCTGACCTTTCTTTGTTAATCGACCGAGAGAATTCCCGTCCAAATAAATGATGTTTTCTTCGCCAAAAACAAACTCGTTTCTGAACTTGGCTAATTCGTCGGCTTTGTCGGCTGCTTCGGCCAACGCTCGACCCAGGCTGGGTTTTGGAGTACTCATGATCAATGAACAGAATAGCGTACAATACAAGCTTGCAAACACCTCGGGTTACAGTCGTCATTCCCACATTGGGTAACGATGCGACTCTTTGGGAGTGCGTCAGTTCGCTTATGGCGCAGACGATGACCGATATAGAGGTTGTCATTGTAGACAATAGCGGAAGGGGAGCGGTAACTCGTTCACGACCGCAAAATGTCAACGTGAATATTCTTGAAATGCCTGCAAATATTGGCTTTGGTGGCGCTGTCAACGCGGGATTCGCCAAGAGCAATTCACCATTTCTTGCGACCATTAATGATGACGCCATGGCGTCTCCCACTTGGCTTGAGCATCTTTTAATGGCCATGGAAAGCGATCCACGCATAGGTTCATGCGCCAGTGCAGTCCTGCTTATGGGAACGAATTCTTTAGACTCAGCAGGCATGCTGATGGCCGCAGATGGGTCCAGTAAGCAAAGAGGGAATGGGCAGCCCCATGCCGCATTTGCGAAGGCTGAAATGGTTTTAATGGCCAGTGGTTCCGCTTCGTTTTTTCGACGAGAAATGATTGAACAAACAGGTGGGTTCGACGAAGATTTTTTTCTGTATTGCGAAGACTCAGATCTTGGATTGCGGGCCCAATGGGCTGGATGGACCTGCGCCTACGTCCCGCAGGCATTGGTCACGCATCGCTACTCGCAATCTGCAGGCAAGGCATCGCCACTGAAGGCATATCTCGTAGAACGCAACCGTTTGCGACTTATTGTGAAGAACTTTCCGCTACTGGAATTATTCATTACGCCCTTCGCTGCCGCCTTACGGTATTACTGGCATGTTCGTGATCTGGCCAGCGGCACCGGCAAAGCAAGCCAATTTCGGCAAGGCGGAAATTCATCCTTATATCTGATTTGGCTGGTGCTCAAAGCCCATCTGGCAATTTTTCCAGCGCTGCCCAACTTGTTAAAGAAGCGTGCACAGGTCCGCCGGTCAGCAAGAATTTCCACTTCGCAATTCCGGGCCTTATTGCATCGTCATTCCATTTCACTGCGCCAGGTGGCCGAACAGTGATGAAACCGATTGGACCGGATTCGTTGATGATTCTTATCCCGGCCTTCAATGAAGAAGGGGCCATTGCCAATGTGGTCAAGGAAGTTCATTCTGTTTTGCCTGGAGTTCCAGTACTTGTTGTGGATGACTGCTCGCCCGACGGAACTCGGATTGAAGCAATCAATGCCGGTGCCGATGTTATCTCGGTTCCTTACCATTTGGGACTTGGGGGATGCGTTCAGGCAGGGTATCGGTTGGCCTTTGAGCTCGGCTTCAACTACGTAATTCGCATCGACGGCGATGGCCAACACGACCCCCGCTTCATTCCCGCTATCTTCGATAAACTAAAAACATCTGGCTGCCAAATGGTGATTGGGTCACGATTTATAAATGGGGGCGGGGAGCATACCAGCATTTGGCGCAAGCTGGGCATATTGTTTTTCAGAGGCGTTTTGCGGCCAATTCTGGACAAACCGGTGCACGATCCAACTAGCGGTTTTGTGGGTGTGAACAAAGATGCCATTGCCGTATTCGCCCGAAGTTTCCCATTGGAATACCCGGAAATTGAGGCGCTGGTTGTCTTACAACGTCGCCGATTCCGCTTTGAAGAAGTGCCTTGTAAAATGCGCGAACGGCAAGCGGGCAAGTCCAGCATCACAACGTTAAAGTCGGTTTACTATGTCATTCACGTGTTACTCGGAGTGTTCATCAATATCTTAAAATATGGGGAACGGAGATCCAAATAGATGATGAACCGTTTGCTGAGTGTCACCTTCGGAATGAGCGTGCTACTGATCGGCGTGGTGCTATTTTCAGTACGCAGATCGCACATCCGCGTGGAGTATTCCGTAAGTTGGTTGGTCGCAGCGTTTGTAATGCTGATTCTGTCCAGTTCCGATTTTGTCCTGGGGACCATCGCCACTTTGTTAGGCATCACCTACGCTCCAGTGGCTTTACTGTTGGTTGTGTTGAGCCTGTTCCTAATAGTTTTTTATCGTTTCTCAATTGTGATCTCAGACCTGAAAGACGCTAACATCGCCTTAACTCAAAAGTTGGCCATCCTCGAATACCGCATCCAAGATCTGCATGAAGAAAGAAAAGAAAAAGACTGAATCAGTTATCGCAGAGCCCTCTGGAAACGCATGGTGGGCTTACGCTCTTGGGCTATTGATGTTGACTTTTTTCGTCTTTGAAATCTATCAGCCAATGTTGAACGGCCCATTTGTATTTGACGATAGTTATCTTCCCATGCTCATGCCCAATGGTGTGGAGCAGCCATTCACAGCTTGGATCAGCGGCTTGCGACCAGTATTAATGGCCAGCTATTGGGGGAACACAAGGCTTTCTGGCCTAGAGCCAGAAGCCTTCAAATTGTGGAACGTTTGCATTCATTTATGCTCAGCGATCTTAGTATGGCTATGGGCACGTAAGCTGATTCAAAGATTTTATCCTGACGCAATGGGCGATGCCGTTAGTGCTTTTGTTGCCTTGATTTTTCTATTGCATCCATTGCAAACCGAATCGGTATCCTACGTGGCGGGACGTTCAGAATCACTCAGCGGACTTCTCTTTCTGGCTGCATTGGTTACATTCCTTTATCACGGTCCACAAGCAATTGGTTGGCTAAGAGCGTTGTGTGTTTTGCTGCTGTTTGGGGCTGCTTTATTGACAAAAGAACACACTGCTGTCTTTCCACTGCTGCTATTGCTGACCGACTATTTTTTCTATCCAGGATTCTCACTGGAAGGCATCCGCAAGAATTGGCGAGTTTATCTACTCATTGCGCTGGGTGCGATTGCAGGAGTTTTCACTACTTTCCGTCTGTTACTGAATGCCGATTCTGCAGGGTTCAGACTCAAGGAATTCACCTGGTATCAGTATTTCTTCACTCAGTGCCGTTCCATTGTTACTTACATTCAATTGTTTCTGTTTCCAGTTGGTCAGAACGTAGATCATGACCAGGCCATTTCCTACACATTCTTCGATCACGGCACCCCGCTCGCTATATTGGCCCTGCTGATTTTGTTAGTCGGTGCATGGCTTGTCCGAAAGCGATTTCCATTGGCCTGCTACGGTGTTTTAGTTTTCCTGTTACTGCTTGCACCCACTTCCTCTGTTATCCCGATAAAAGATACTTTAGTAGAACGCAGAATGTACTTACCGTTGATTGGTCTTTGCCTAGTTGTGGCGCAGTTCCTGTTGTTACTCCGCATCCCGCGTGCAGCGATGTTGGCTATCATTGGCACCATCTCATTGGCGGCTGGTTACACAACGTATGTGAGAAATCATGTTTGGTCCAGCACCATTTCTTTATGGACCGATAGTGCAGCAAAGTCATCGCGAAAGGCGAGGCCAACTTTTCAACTTGCTTATGCCCAGTACGAAGCAGGAAGTTGCGTTGAAGCGCTAAATAACTATGCCAAGGTCGCCCAGCTTGAGAAGCCCGATTATCGCCTTTATGCCGACTGGGCTATTGCGGCGGATTGCGCTGGCAGGTACGACGAGGCTCTCCAAAAACTAAGGCTGGGGGCAGCATTGGAAGATAGCGCGCATGTGCACGCGACTATGGGAATGATTCTAGCGAAGCAAGGACAATCTGACGAAGCCCTTACAGAATTAGCAAAAGCAGAAACACTCGATCCGCACTTTGCCATAGTCTCGTTCTATCGAGGGAACGTCTATATGCAACGCAAAGAATACAGTAAAGCCATTGAATCTTACAAACATGCAATTCATTTGGACCCACAAAATCAGACCTTTCAGCGATCTTTAGCGATGGCCCAGCGGCAGGGTAAAGAGTAACATCACCTTGCGAATTGGAATTAATGCTTTGTATCTAATTCCCGGCGGCGTGGGCGGTACTGAGATTTTTCTTCGCAATCTGCTCACTTCTCTTTCGCTCATTGATCGCACCAATGAATACGTGATTTATACCGATTCCGGTGCCGCTACAGGCTTAATTCCAGACGCCCCAAACTTTAGACAAAGCCGTCAACCAATCAACGCAAAGCTGCGGCCTGTGCGCATTCTGTGGGAGCAACTGGCGCTTCCCTTTGCGATAAGATCCGATAAACTGGATGTGTTATTGAATGCTGGATTCACTTCTCCATTGTGGGCACATTGCCCTCAAGTGACTTACATTCACGACTTACAATATAAGTGCCATCCAGAATACTTTCGACCACCAGACTTGTTGTTTTGGAAGTTACTCGTTGGGTCATCCATTCGTAATTCCACCCGGTTAGTGACTCTATCCATTGCCGCACAAAGAGACATCCAACGATTCTTTAATCGCAGTGCTGCCGTTGCACCGCTCGGCGTGGAACAACGCTTTTTCGATATGGCTGCTCAGCGCAAATCGAACGATGCTCAGCCCTATATTCTGTGCGTTTCCACGCTGCACCCACACAAGAACATTGAGCTTCTGATTCAAGCTTATGCAGAGTTCAGAAACCGTCATCCAGAAATCAATCTTGTCCTGGCCGGCATGCGAGGCTTCAACGCTCAACCAGTGGAACAACTGATCCAACAATTAAACCTCAGCCAACATGTAAGAATCACCGGGTGGATTTCCCGAGAAGAAATTTATAGCCTTTACGCAGGGGCCAGCAGCTTTGTGTTTCCATCTCTCTTTGAAGGATTTGGCATTCCCCTTGTGGAGGCATTGGCCGCAGGAATCCCATCTATTTGTGCCGACCTTGAACCTATGAAATCCAACGCCCAAGGTGCTGCATTAACGTTTGATGCAATCAGCCGGGAAGCGCTCACTCAGTGCTTGCTCACGATCACAGAAGACCAGGAACTGCGCGCCCGCTTGCGTGCGGAGGGTCCACGGCAGGCGCAACAGTTTCGTTGGGAACGGACCGCCGCCGTCACCTTGGCTGAACTAACTATCGCAGCAGATCTTCCAATTGGATCTTAGCTTCAGTCTTTTCGTCCCGATATTTTACGATCACCGGGGTGTACAGTGAGATGCCCCATTCCTTGCCAATGCCGCTGGTAATGGCGCGTGATCCGGCAACCACCACCGCACCTTCAGGGATGATCAGTGGCATGTCATCCGTCGCTTTATGAACCAACCCTTTTACGAGATCGTATACGGGTGTTGATCGATTCAGAATGGTCCCCGATCCCAGCACTGCCCGTCGCTTCACCACAGTTCCTTCATACACACCACAGTTGCCGCCCACCAGCACGTCGTCTTCAATGATCACCGGCATGGCCCCGACAGGTTCCAAAACTCCGCCGATTTGCGCTGCGGCGGATAGATGGCATCGCGACCCAATTTGAGCACAGCTCCCAACCAACGCATGCGAATCCACCATGGAGCCTTCACCGACATACGCGCCCACGTTGATGTACATGGGAGGCATACAGGTGACACTTCTGGCGACATAGCAGCCATCGCGAATGCTGGAACCGCCGGGTACAATTCGCACGCCGCTATCGGCGGAGAACTGCTTTACGGGATACGTTGACTTATCGAAAAAAGGTTGGCGCGAGGCGTCAATGGACATATCCACAATGTTGCCCAAACGGAAGCCAAGCAGGATCCCTTTCTTCACCCAGGGGTTCACTCGCCAACCGGTGGGCGTGGACGAATCGGGTTCTGCCGCACGGATGTCACCGGCGTTCAAGGCTGCCTTGAATCGTTCAAACAAAGAAAAATGCTGCTCGCCATATTGGGCGGGTTTGTTATCGAAGGCCTGTTCTATTTGATGTTGAAGTTCAGTCATAGCGATTAGCCAGTTACATGCACACTGCGTTGGGCCATCATGTTTAAAGAGGAAAGCACGCGTTCAATAGTCACCAAAGTCTGTGGTTGCGGTGGAATCATCGGCAGGCGCCAAACAGGCTTCAACAGTCCCATCATCGCCATGGCGGCTTTGATCGGTTGCGGGTTCGGTTCAATGAAATTCATTTCCATAAGCGGCAGGAATTTGCGCTGCAACTGGCGAGCCCCGGCAAAGTCACCTTGCAGTGCAAGACGCGTTAATTGGGTCATTTCCCCAGGAATTTGATTGGAAACAACACTGATGATGCCTTTGCCACCCAGTGCAATTACGGGAATGGTGATGGAGTCATCACCAGAAAGCATGTGGAAGTTGCGCGGCACTTCATGAACGATTTTCGCCATTTGGGAAATGTTTCCCGATGCTTCTTTGACGGCCACGATGTTGGGCAGTTCCGCCAGTCTCTTCAAAGTTGCAGGCTCAACATTCACCCCAGTTCGACCTTGTACGCTGTACACAATAATTGGGAGATTAACGGTTTCAGCCAGCAGTTTATAGTGCTGATACAGGCCTTCCTGCGTGGGCTTGTTGTAGTAGGGCGTCACCGATAGCAGACCATCCACACCCATGGCTTGCAGCTCTTTGGCAAGACGCAACACTTCAGCAGTGTTATAACCACCGGCACCCGCCACAACAGGAACTTTTCCTTTGGCTTCTTCAAGGGTGATCTCTACCACGCGCAAGTGTTCTTCATGCGTGAGTGTGGGGCTTTCACCGGTTGTTCCGCAGGGCACAAGAAAATCAATACCAGCATCCAACTGGCGTTTTACCAGTGCTCGCATTGCTTTTTCATCCAACGTCAAATCATCTTGAAACGGGGTTACTAAAGCTGTTCCGCATCCGCTGTACATGTAGCCTCCTATTGGCTTACTGCCCAAAAAGCACATCTGTAAATTCAAAAAACCCTTTGCGACCAACCACCCACTGCGCAGCCTTCAACGACCCACTGGCGAAGCCTTCGCGACCATGCGCCGTATGACGCAACGTGATGGTATCAGCAGCCGAATCGAACCCAATTTCATGCGTCCCAGGAATTCTTCCTGCACGATTTGACCCTACATCAACCTTGCGATCATAACCTGCGCGCTTCATCCCATCCACCGCTTTCAGCAACGTTCCTGACGGGGCATCTTTCTTCATGGAGTGATGAATTTCCCAAGCCCATGCTTCATAGCCCGGCTCTTTGGAAAGCATCTTTGCCGTCTCCGCCACTGCATGAAAAAATACATTCACGCCAATGGAATAGTTAGGACTCCACACCAGCCCAGTGCCGTTTTTTGCCACAGCAGCCTTGGCCCGATCCATTTCTTTCAACCAGCCAGTAGTGCCCACCACAAGGTTCACGCCCAATGCCGAAATGCGTTCAATATTTTCGACAGCCGCTTCAGGAACACTGAATTCAATGGCTGCGTCAATCCCTTTGAAGTTCTCTGCCGTGATGCCAGTGAAGTTCGCGTTATTGAATTCATCCAGTTTAAGCGCCACCTCAAAGCCGTATGAAGCAGCCAGCGAATCAATCATCCGCCCCATTTTCCCGTAGCCAACTAAAGCCAGTCTCATTGCACATTCTCATCAAAAACCGAAGTATCCAGCGCAGCGAACAGATTACTGTGAAGCGACGTCACCGCCCGTTTCAAATCCGCCGAAGCCACCAGCAAGCTCAGGTTCAACGAAGACGCACTTTGCGATATCATCCGCACATTCACATCGCCCAACGATTGAAATATTTTCAAAGCTACTCCGTGAGTATCTCGAATGGAATCGCCAACCAGGCAAATCAAAGCCTGATCCCGTTCCACAGCCACTTGGGCGATCTGCCCTAATTCCTGGCAAATTTCGTCCAAATGCGCGGTGTTGTCAATGGTCAACGACACACTCACCTCACTTGTAGTGACGACGTCAACAGGCGTGCGGTAACGGTCGAAGATCTCAAAGATTCGACGCAGAAATCCATGCGCCATCAGCATGCGAAGCGAAACAATATTCACCAGTGTGATGTCCTGTTTGCAGGCAATGGATTTCACCGGATTGGTGCAAGCAACGCGATCCGCCACAATTCTGGTTCCTTCCGAAGAAGGATTACGTGAGTTCAAAATCAGCACTGGAATATTCTTTTCCATCGCCGGAACTACCGTTGCTGGATGCAACACTTTCGCACCAAAATAGGCCAGTTCTGCTGCTTCCCCAAATGAAATCACTTTCACCCGATGCCCACCTGGAACAATGCGCGGATCGCACGTCAACATGCCGTCCACATCGGTCCAAATCTGAATCTCTTCCGCACCAATGCCAGCGCCCACAATAGCGGCGGTGAAGTCTGATCCGCCACGGCCAAGCGTGGTTGTGAACCCATCCTGCGTTGCTCCAATGAAGCCGCCCATCACCACAATTTGCTGTGCTGCAAGCGGTTTCACTTGGGCTGCAAGGCGGGCATACGTGCGCGGATACAACGGTGCTGCCTGGGCATGACGGCGGTCTGTGATGATCACATCACGAGCATCAATGTGCACCGCATCCATTCCCAATTGACGAAATGTGAGTGCAACAATTTGACTGGATAGGCGTTCGCCATAACTGGAAATAAGGTCTACATACTGTGCGGGAAATTCCTTCAACTCCGCCAACTCTTCCACAACTGCAGTCAGTTCGTGAAAGTGCGATGCAATCAGCGAAGCCGCTGTTTTAGGGCTTTCGGCTATATGAAACTTTTCCAAATCTGCAAGCAATCGCAGAGCTTCAGTGCGATCTGCGGCAACTGCGTTCGCCGCAATTTCCAGCAACCGATTTGTTGTCTTGCCCATGGCCGACACAACCACTACCGGCCGTTGTTCCAACCGTTCTTGGACAATGCCTGCGACGCGTGTGATGGCAGCGGCGGATTCAACAGAGGATCCACCAAACTTCATTACGATCATTGTGCTTTTCTCAACAGTTGAAGAACCATGTTCTTGTAAATCTGGACTGCTTCTATCAATTCCTTTTTCGGCACATGCTCTTTGCTGGTATGAGCCACATGAATGGTTCCTGGACCCAACAGGTAAGGCTCACCCCACGCGCCGCCGAATGCTGGAATGTCTGTTGTATAAGCCACTACCGTGGTTCTAAATCCTGGAAGCGAACCCAGATGCACTGCGGGAATGCAGAGGATTTCCCTGGCCTCACACAGCCAATAGGCAGCTTCACGAACGGCGGCTTTGGTGGCTTCCGCATCTCCCACTAAGCGAATGAATATTTCAGCCTTGGCAAAATCTGGAATCACATTTGGCGCGCGACCACCTGCCAATGTGGCGATATTTAGAGTACTCGGTCCCAGGATTTTGTCCACAGGCAAGACGATGGCGCGGAGGTTGGCCAAGGCGTCCAACAGTTTCAAAATAGCCGATTCGCCCAGTTCCGGATAAGCGGAATGGGCCATTTTTCCAGTGGCGATAAACTCATAGCGCAAGGCCCCTTTAGACCCCAGCGCCAGTTGATTCGACGTCGGCTCACCATTAATCAGGAACTTGGAACCGCGCGGGTGCTTGGCCATGAAGTAGGCACCGGCGCTGTTGCGTTCCTCGCCAACGACAAAGAGCAGAGCGAAGTTTGTTGCACCTTCGGCAAGCAACGCCTCGGCAGCTTTCATCATGGAGGCGATGATTCCCTTCACATCGCAAGCACCACGACCCCACACAAATTCATCATCTTCGGTGGAAGCAAAAAATGGTGGCACGGTATCCAGATGGGTGGAAAGCGTGACGATTGGTTGACCCCAGATTGCCAATACGTTGAAGCGCTTTGGCTCCACTTCAATGAGTTCGACAGATCCCCCAGTGGGATTCGCCATTTCCGTTAGCAGTTGAAACACGTGACGGCCCATTGCCTCTTCGTTGGGCGTAATCGACTCAATGTCGATCAAGGTCCGGGCAAGTTCAATGACGTTTATGGCCACAAGCATCCTTTCGCAAAGCGACGAATTTGGTCCTGGAAACGGTTGAAGGAAGAGGGACTGGCAGAGATCGGAAGCGGAATACGCGTATGGTACGCGGCGATTTGCTCCCCTGTAGCTCTCCACCAAAACCCCTCACCTTTTAGGGTTCCAGTGACAGTGAGCAAGATATTATCATTGCTCCCCAGCCATGACGCCTTTTCGCAAGCAACCATGACTTCGGCGGTTATTCTCAGCCGACCCATTTCACCAAGCCCCCGTCGAAAAACGGTTTGCAGGCAGGATACTAATGGTCGCCGCACCTCTACTGAGTAAATCTAAAGTTAACGCAAATTGGTAGTTTTCGTCAACTTTGCCGGAGATTCAATAGAGCGGAGACTGTATGATCTGCTGACAAGGTTAGGTTCGTTTCAACGGGTCTGTTTTGTTCTGCTGCCTCGGTTAGGTTCGTTTCAACAGGTCTGTTTTGTACTGCTGCCTCAGTTAGGTTCGTTTCAACGGGTCTATTTTGGTTTGCTGCCAAGCGGCGCATTCGGATGTCGCTTACTTTGATTTGCTTTTTCGTTTGGTTTCATTGCAGGCAATAGAATAGCAGACGAGTGTGCGACCGGTTTGGCTAAGTGATTTGGATTCATGGAGAATAGTCTTGTGATTGGGTAGATTCCAAAGAGGGCTTTCGACGACGCCTTCTCTGTTGCGGTCGCAACTGCCCAGGATATGGACTTCATGTTGACGTGGAACTATAGGCACATAGCAAGTACCGAAGTGGTTGAGCGACTGGAAGCCGTCTGCCTGGAACTGGGATAGCCTATGTCGACCATTTGCACTCAGGATCAGTTGGTCGTCGAAGAACGACCCGACGCAAGGAATCGTAACAATCGCGCTTAATTCCAGAGAAGGATGCGCGCCTTTCGCGGAGCCATTCTGATTCTGCCCACGATAACTTGTGTGCAAATTCGTTGCACTCGGGGAACCTGGGTCAGCCTGAGGTTGAACCAGTATTGTTTCCGGTTATTGCGGTTATATCGTTTATGCAATACTGAAAATGGAATCATCTGTGCCCACTCTCACCACGCCATTTTCAAAGCCACCTGCCGACTCGAACCAGTTTCGTGCCTTGCGCCGCCTCGCGCAAAATAGCTCAGCGAAACTCGTCGGAAAAGGCGGCGAATCTATGACTATCCCGCCGTCCGTAAGGACGCTGATCGCGGAAATCGCGCGTAACATGGAAGCGGGGAAAGCGGTGTCTGTAGTCGCCGAACACCAGGAGTTGACCACACAACGAGCTGCGAATATCCTTGGCGTTTCACGGCCATTTCTGGTGCGGATGGTCGAAGACGGTAAGTTGGCCTTTCACAGGGTGGGTTCCCATCGTCGCGTCTACCTGTCGGACCTGCTCGAATACAAGACCAAGCGTGACCGGGCGCGCCATGAAGCCATCAAGCGTCTCGCCCGCGAGGATGTTGAGGCGGGCACCTACGACACCGTGATTCTCCCTGTGGGCGCGCAAGACGAGTAAAAGTATACAGTTTCCAATTCGCCCGACAGCTGAGTTCGCTATTCCGGCCTGGCCCACTTCGATCATCTGATTTGGCCCACCTGGCTATTAGTATTTTGC
>JAYWBH010000382.1:0-5289 GCA_043781815.1 Bryobacterales bacterium
AACGTTGGAGATTCTACAGGGATGCGGGAAAACTATATGACATTGGGCGATTCCGCCTGCCAGCTCGCTTGCGAGCGAAGTCTTCATTCCGATTCCCAAGAAACCAGAACTAAGCACTCAGTAAATAACCCCGCACCCGCTTCCCCGTGATCCGCTCCAGCGCGACCACATACCAACGCAATTGATTCTCATACCGACGCTTCCTGGAAGGGTCATAAGCGTCGGTCTTGAAATCCACCACATGCCACACATCATTCTCAACAAACGCCAAATCCACAATCCCCTCAAACACGCCCCCAGCAAGAGCAACCCGCAACGGCCATTCCCGATGCACCTCCGCAGCCGCCCGAGCCCGTTGCAAAATGTCATGACCCAAAACCTGCCGCACAGCCTCACAAGCCGCAGCCACTTCCAACTGAGGCGCACCCGTCACACGACCATGCACTTTCGCCAAACCTGCTATCTCAGCCACCCCTGCATCCAACGCAACATCCCGCAGAATATTGTGTACCAACGTCCCGAAACGCGCCCCTGTCGGCCTTCCGATCACCCGCACCGTTGCAATCGTCTCCACCGCAATCGCAGCCGCTTCCTCTGGAAGTGGATGACCATCGGTCGCCAAAAAGATTTGAAATTCAGGCTGACTCCCCTTTTCAATCGCCGACGCCTTCACCGCTTCCCATTCCCGATAGGACTCCATACTGTCGCCTTTCCCCTCGGAAAGTAAGTGCTCCTGCTTAATGCCGTAGTTCGGTTCCACTCCCAAATTCAGCGCAGCGGGGTCCCACCAAACCACCGTATGATCGCCATTCGCCGCCTTGTGTAAGCCCGGTTTTACGGAACTTTCTTCGTCAGACAACATCTCCATAGGCCGTTCCAATATAGTGCTGTCGCCGAATTCAGGGCACCCAAAAGCCTTCTTCGGAAGTCGCCGTCGCAATGGGTGTGGATACAAAGCCTTGCTCAACGGACTCACCCATCCACCCTCGAATTCCCCATCGCCCACCGCCGGAATCACCAATAAATCACGAGCCCGCGTCGCCGCCACATAAGCCACCCGAACACCTTCCGCCTGTTCCCTGGCAAGCTCTTGGTCCCGGTTCGCCACCAATTCCCAAGGCTTGCAGCGGAGCATGGTCATGGCACAAACTCCTGTTTCAGGATCAATGCTACGGTCTGGTTCCGGTGAGGAAAGGTTGGCTGAAATATCCGCTAAAATCACCACTGGAAATTCCAAACCCTTGGCCGCATGCACTGTCATCAAGCGCACCCCTTCCGCGCCTTCTTCCAGAACAGGCGCTTCCGATGCACCTGATTTTTCCGCTTGCCGTGTCAACAATTCCACAAATCCGCGGAATGAAATGCCACCCTCCATTTCAAAGCTGCGAGCCAGACTGGCGATGCGCATCACGTTCGCTAAAACTTGCTGCCCACCAGGTCGCAACGCAAAACCAGCATGGGCTCGGGTGCCTTCCAAAAGCGCATTCACCGTTTCTGCAATGGGACGATAATTACGGCCCTGATGCAATTTACGAATCAGCGCCAACGCCTCACGCACCGCCGCGTAGTCAAAATCCAAGCTCGTTTCCGAGGCTTCGTCAAAGGGGCTCAAACGCCCGTATTGTTGCCGATAGCGCAGCAGCGTGCTATCAGGAATCGCAAACAGTGACCCTTTCAATGTTGCGAAAACAGACAGTTCATCGGCGGGCCATTCCACTGCCTCCATCGCAGCTCGCAGTGTTTCAATCTCTTCACGCGCATGAAAAGATTTCGAACCAACCAGCACATGCGCCAGCCCTCGAGCCTCTAATCCACGTGTGTATTCTCGCGTAATATCCCGACCAAAATTCACAAAGCGTCGAAACAGAATGCAGATGTGATGCGGGGCCAGCGCCACCCGTATTTCCGGATTTTCAGCATCGCGCACAGTCCAGCCGCTCTCCCGCACCAACCATTCCACGTAAGCCGCAACTGCATCGGGCAGGCATTGATCAATCGCTTTCTTGGTGATCTGGACCCTTGCTCCATAAGGCTTCGGAGGCGGCAGCACAACCACTGCGGGCTGATCTTCTACATCAGGAAAATGTTCTTCCAACGGCGCATAATTCGCTTGTCCGCTGGCGCTGTCACCAGTCATCTCCGAAGCAAACGCTGCATTCACAAACCACTGAATGGATCGCGACGAACGAAAGCTTTTCGTCAAATAAACCAAGCCACAACCGCGCTGCACAAGCCGTTCTCGCAGCTCTTGATACAGCACCACATCTGCCCGACGAAACTTGTAAATGGATTGCTTCGGATCGCCCACTACGAACAGTTTGCCAGCCACTGGAGTTGTTTCACGCCAGTTGGATTCCGCCGCAGTATCGGCTGCCAACAATAGGATGATCTCCGCCTGCAGCGGATCAGTGTCCTGAAATTCATCTACAAATAAGTGTGAAAAGCGCTGCTGTAAATAGGTGCGCACTTCCAGGTTGTCGCGAACCAGATTGCGCGTCAACAACAACAGGTCCAGGAAATCCAACTGACCAGCAGTGCGCTTGCTCTCTTCATAACTATCCACCAGACTGCTCATTTCCCCGCGCAGTTCGGCGGCCAAATCAGCGTCTGCCTGCGTTTTGAAAGCGTCTAAGTTACTGAGTAAATCTTCAGCGCCTTTCCACTTTAACTCCTTCTCCCGAGCCAGCCGCAGCAAGCGACTTTCCAACGTATCGTAATCACGCACGTGGATCGCTTCGTTGCGTTGAATCCAATTCGATAGTTCCCGCACTGCACGGAATTTATCGTTCATTCGCAATGCCGCCGATTCAACCATTGCCAGCAGCACGTCAATCTGTCGATCCCGCTCAAACGGCAGACGAATCCAAGGTCCAGGAAAATCGCGCCACTCAATTAGGTTTCGTCCAGCCCACTTCAACTGCTCCATCGGCGGCGATGCATCCCAAGGTTCGCGCCATGCCAGACGACTCAACGCACGTCGTAACCCTGGCGAATTCTCATTCAACTTTTCCTGTATCCAAGTACGGAACGCACGGTCGTAAAGCCTCTCCTGTGCATGTTCGCTGACTTCTTCAAACGCCGGATCCACCACCGCTTCCACTGGTCGTTCACGAAGAATCCCAGCGCAAAAGGAATGAATGGTTCCAATGGATGCTTCTTCTAACCGCGCCAAGGCATCTTCCAAATTACGTGCTTTTTCAGGATCGTCGGTCTCTCCGCGACGCTTATCCAGCGACTGCCGCAATCGTAGTTTCAACTCACCAGCCGCTTTGTGAGTGAACGTCACCGCAGCAATATGATCGATCTTCGCCAAGCCTTCTTCCAGCACCGCCGTGATACGACGCACCAGTTCCGAGGTCTTACCCGTTCCTGCCGATGCCTCTACAATCAAACTTTCATGCAGCGAGGTGCGGATACGTTGACGTGCCGCCGCGTCATCAAATTGTGGACTCGCGCCGCCGCTCATGGGAGCCTCCGCATTTCCACCAAATCTTCCACACGGGCTTGTTGTTTCTTACCAGCGCGCTGTTCTTCATACGGCCCACAAACTGGCCGATAGTCGCAATACTCGCAGGCGTCTTTCTTTGGCGCAGCAGGCAGAAAACCACTGTGAACAGCAGCCGCAATCACATCCACCACCTGCGCTATGCGTTGACGAGCAGGATCCTGAATGGGAATTTTCACTTCCCGATACTGCCCTCGCTGCGTGCAATAAGACAGCCGACTTGACGCAACTGGCTTACCTAATAACTGCTCCATCGCCAATGCATAAAGTGTCGGCTGCAACACCGTTCCACCGCCGACATAAGCGGGTGTCTGTTCCGGAGGCTTGCCTGTCTTATGATCAGTGATCCGCAGCGTTCCATCAGCAATGTTTTCTTCCACCAAATCTACCGAACCACGCAGCTTCAAACCATCCAGTAGCAACGCTTCCGGCTGAATGGAATCGCGTAGTCCAAAAGATAATTCCGTGGCCACCAGCTTCCAACCGGAATCCCCGGAAACGTGTCGCAACCAGCCGCGCAAATCCGTCCGCAAGTCTTCCACTTCACTATTCCAAACACGCTCGATTGCCGGCGCAAGTTTCTCTGCGTAATCCGCAGCCACTGCATTCAGCACTCCATCGCCAATGTCCATGGCCTTTTGCAAATCACTGCGCTTCAATGGCAACAGCCCTGCCGGTTCCATTTCTTTCCAAATCAATTCCTGCGCTGCATGAAATAGTGCCCCGCGCGTTAATGGGTCCATCTGTTCCAAGGGAACCGTTTCTTCACGAGGTCGCAGTTGATGAATTGCCGATAGCAAAAACTTGTAAGGACACGCAGCGAAGTGCTGTAATGCAGTAGGCGAATAGCTGCGACGATCCAGCCAGTGTGCTTCCAGCGCCTTCAACGTTTCCACTTCTGGATCAACCAACCCATCGGCCCCAGACCATTTCGGACCCCAACGCCGATAGCGGGTTCTGAGTGATCGGGCCAACACTGGACTCACTTCTACTAGATACCGCATGAACCCTTTCGATTCGTTAGTAGTCACCAGATTCAGGCGCGCCACATCGTACTCGGCATCATCCAACGCCGCCATTGGATCTAAAGGTGCGGGCCTGCCCAAGCGGATCTCCGCGTTATTTGCCGCCTGCTTTTCAAACACCCGCAGATCAGGCAAACGCCCTTCCCCTGCGCGCAAAACTTCCAACGCATAAAACGAAGGAACTCGAGGACGCCCTTGCGTAGCATCCATGCGCGGATAGGAAACAACCAGCTTTTCCCCAGCGGCCGCTGCACAATGCAACAACAAACGTTCCCTGGCTACGCGGTCATCCTGACGCGTCAAGTGCCCGCCTGCCGTCACTCGATGCGTATCCAAAAGTAGCGGGTCTTCCATCGCCTTCTTCGGAAACACACCTTCAGCAAGCCCTGGCAGAAAGACAACAGCGAATTCACGACCGCGCGCTTCTTCCGGTGTGGCTACAAACACAGCACCGTAACGACGACGCGGCGGTTCATTTCGTAAGAATCGTAACCGTTCGGCAAGCACTCCATACACTTCGAGCAAGGCCACTGGACCCACTTCGCGCATTGGTTCCAGTTCACCCAACATGGCCATCACTGATTCCGGACGTCGTAACGAACGGGTTGCCAATATTGCAAGTTGATCCACCCATTCGCCCCAACAAGCTGCGGTGGGCAACGCGGCTAAAAGGTCAATTAGCGGCAACGCAAAATGGGCCAGCCCTTCCAGTTGCGCCAGCTTTCGTTCTAACCGTGGTCGATCTTCATCGTCCGTTTC
>JAYWBH010000383.1:0-5288 GCA_043781815.1 Bryobacterales bacterium
CGCACCAGACACTCACTCCGCCACCGTAGTGTGGGTAGGTGCCTTCTGAGGTCAATAATATCGAACCAGCGCTCAATCCGTTCCTCCATGGGGGAATTCGACGGTACCTTCCAGGCCCGCCATCGCCGTATCGCCAGTTGGGTTCCGCACTAAGATTTTAACAACGTGCGATTGCGAATTTTGGTCGGCCACAAAGGCTACTTCACTCACTTTAGCCCCGATCTTGACTGGCGGTTCTGAAGGGAAAATCACATTTACGACCATACCGGGCTTGATGGACTGAGCCATGCGACTGCTTACCGGGACATTCACTTCCAGCCGTTCCAGATCGGCCACTTGAAACAGCGGCATCCAAGCGGCGGCTGTTGCGCCTTGTTGTACGTTCACTTGCAACACAATTCCGTTTTGCGGAGCAACCACACGGAGACTGGCTTCACGATCAAGCGCCTGCCGCAGTGCGATTTGCGCTTCCTGATAATTCAACTTTGCCGCCGACTTGTCATCGTTGGCTGGTCGATTCTCGGATTGCAGTTTGACCATACGTAATTGGCCATCGGCAGCATCGGCATCTTGCTTTAGGCGCAGCCAATTTTCTTTTGTTGCCAATAGATTACGCTGCTCCAAGGATTCCTGTTTGGTGGCGTTTTCAAGCTCTTGGTTGGTGGCCAGTTGTTGTTGAACCAGCTTGCCGATGCGCGCCGCATCCTTGCGAGCCTGGGCCAGACCCTGTTCGGCTGCTTCCATGGAGTAGCTGTTAAATCTTGCATGGGCCGATTCTACGTTCTTAACCGCCGCATCCAACTGTTCCTTGGCCACGATGCGCTGCGTGCCACTGACTTTATCGGAAGCCCCCTGTTCGGCGACGGCAACCCGGAGTTTGGCCATTGCAACCGCTTCGGTGATCTCACGACTTTCCAGTTCGGCGAGCAGTTGTCCGGCAGTCACCTTGGTTCCAGGAGTGACATATACCTTAACCACACCAGCGGAAAACCCGATGCTGACGGTGGATCCTTTTTGAGCTTTAATTTGCGCTGGAAGTGTAGTTTTTAGCACCGATTCGGTGCTTTTTGACCAACTTCGGGTGACTGGGTCGATGACCAAGGAAAGGACAGCCACAAGGACGAAGGTCTTGACAACTGCCCAGCAGGCTAATTCGGTTCGGGATTCACTGACGATGCGTACTTTCATGGGACTGACTCCTACGGTTGGGATGAGTTCAGTTTAGGGTTCGAGGATGGTTGATGCAAGAGGACGACCACCCCATGACCTTTGGTGGCGGGTAGTACTACGGGTTAGGGTTTTGAGGGGGCGGGGGTTTGGTGCAAAATACAAAAGGGACCGGTTACCCGGCCCCTTTTGGGTTGATTGTTGATTTAGCTTAGAAGGTGAAACGGAGAGCAAGTCTCACGACACGAGCGCCCTGATACACCTGGGGCAGTCCGTAGCGTGAAGCCAGAGTCAGTTTGGACTGAACACCAGCAAACGCTCCCGCTCCATTCAAAGCATCCACATAATTGTACCCATTCATCACCTTACCCCAATCCACCTGAGGATCACCCGAGAAGCGCGAAGGGCGCGAAGGGTTGATCAGGTTGGTAGGGATGGCGAATTGATACAAGGCAACGGCAGCATGTTGATTGAATAGATTGGTGACATTAGCTTCCAAAGACAGCTTCATGCTTTCACGACCAGTGGGAATCTGGTGGCGAACCGACAGATCGGACTGAAAGTAGTTGTTTGTACGGGCACCTTGTGTAACGCCGTTCTTGACGATATCGCCGTTAGCAGCGCGGGAGAAGTCCACCCAGTTACCGCGACCTTCTGCAAACTGGCAAGCTGAAGAAGTACCGACGACTGGCAAGCATGTGCTAAGCGGAGTGCCTTGGAAGGCAGACTGCGTGTAGCCGAAGATGGTTTCCATCTTGAGCCATTTCTGACGATAATAGGCGCTCACTTTACCAGTGTGTGGACGATCTGTAGCTAAGGGACCATCGTCGACTTTACCAGCAGGAGTGTAACCCATAGTCGGAATATCGAAGGCTCGGCCATTGTTTGGAGCATGACGTCCACCACCACCATCGGTGGGATCGGTGTCAGTCAAACCAGAGTAGTTACCGGTCAGTTTGCTGTAGGTGTAGGACATCGAACCCCACAATTTACCAGTTGTGCGCTTTGCCAGTCGGAATTCCAAACCATCATAACGGCGGATGGCCTTAACTGGTCCAGGGCATTCCGCGCAGAAAGGTACTGAGGTTAAGTAGTCATTGCCCGCTTCGTTAGGCGTGACCACAGGTCGATGCAGGAAGTCATTGAATTTAGTGCCAGGATTGCCGATGTAAAATCCGAGGTTGTCGGTGATGGACATATCCTCAATCGTGCGATCTAAACGCTTGCGGGAGTAGCGCGTTTCCAGGCTGTATTCAGGAGTAATTGCCCAATCGACGCCAGTGACAAACTCATGTTGTTCCATGGGCTTCAAGTTTGGATCGATTGCTGGATCACGAGGGTCCGCTTTAGTTGCGCGGAAATCGACGTTTTCAATAAAGCGTCCGACGTTAACACCAGGAGCTGCACCGGTTGCGGGGCAACCTCCACCAAGGTTCGAGGTAGGTGTGATCTTGGTGTAATCGGTGTTGTCCATGGCATAAACGCAGTTGTGCCAGTAATCGCTACCGAACGAACCACGAGCTAAGCCCATCTTCATAATGTCGAAAAACTTGCCATAGCTAGCATAAATCTTAACTTTGCCGTTGTGGAACAAATCATAAGCACCACCGATGCGAGGAGCAATCTTCTGTCCCCAGCCGAATTCTACCGAAGGGAAACGATTTGCATCATAGGGGGGCTGACGTTCCTGGTCGAAGCGCAGACCTAGATTTAAGGTTAAGCCATGGCCAACATTCCAAGCATCCTGAAAATAAAGTGCGTGAGCATACTGCTTGGTCCCGCCGGTATTGACAACATTGGTCCCAACAATGAAGTAACCAACCTTGCCTTGGCAAGCTGAAGAATTGTAAGTAGTTTTATTTTGATTGATCACGCCATCGCAAGCAGTTGTGCTGGTGACGGGAGCGTAGGATTGACCGAAGTACAGATCGACTCGACCACCGTTGAAAGCAGTTAAAACGTCATTCTGTTGAGTCTGAATAAAGTAGCCGCCTTTGAACGTGTGTGATCCAGCTAGACGTCCAACAAAGTAGGAAAGGTCGACGTTCAAGCCAGTGCGTTTATAGGCATCATAGACAGTGGCCAAATTATCGGGGATGTTCTGGTATCCACCGGGTTGAAAGGAGGCCGTCGGAAAGTCAGCGCCGAGTAGATCCTTAGAATTGGCATTCACCGAAGACTGATAAACATAGCGTGTACCGATAGGCTTTCCGCGCTGTTCAAGATTATTGAAAAAGTAACCAAGGCGCGTGGAGACAACTAATTTCGAGGTTGGAGTCCAGTCACCACCGAACGAATAAACCGAGTTTGGTTGGACGGAACCGTTGTCGGCACGGAACGCGTTCGGATCGGAAGTGGCTCCAGCATTGCGCTGGTTTGTTGTGCTATCGGGTTGGCCAAGCTGTCCAGTTGTACGGAAGAAGGCGTAGTTCCACGAGCTAAACAACCGCAACTTATCATTGACGCGATAATCTAGACGATTGTAGGCGTTGTGTGAAACACTCGATAACGTCAATTCACGAGGACCAGGGTTCGCTCCGGTGAAGGTTGTCACGCGACGAGTTGTATCCAGGGAAGGAATGTAGCTGCTGAAAATCCACAGGCGATCCTTCATGATGGCACCACCAAGTGTGAAACCGGGTTCTAGAATCGTGCGGTGGTCCTTTTTAGGCACATAATACTGAGGCGTGCCATCCAGACGATTAAGCGTGCTCAAGCTAGTCAGGTTTGGATCAAGACGCAAACCACAAACGGTGCTAAAGCCGGCTGAAGTCAAGCCACTGGAACAAGGATCGTTGGCGTTCAGCTTGTTGGAAGTAAGATAGCTCAACAAGGAACCGTGCCAGTCGTTTGAACCACGCATGGGCACGGCGTTGATAACACCACCCAACGCTCCGCCGAACTCGGCTTCAAAGCTGCTGGACTTGATCTGAACTTCCTGAATGAATTCCATCTGGAAGGATCGGCCCACGCCACCATCTTTAATGTTTGTGGTATTCACGCCATCAATAAGATAAACATTTTCCGAATCGCTGGCACCATCAATCTGGAAACCGTTTGCGCGACCAGAGGTTGTACCCTGCAGCGGTTCCGCACGCGCACCTGCGGCGAAAGGGATCACTGATTGAAAGGAACGGCCTTTAGGGATGTTGTCCAGGACGCTGCGTTCTACTGTTACAGCGACCTTACTCTGCGTTACGTCAACAATAGGACCGGTACCGGTCACTTCCACGGTCTCAGATACAGAACCGACCTGAAGTTGGATGTCGACGGTTGGTAGGCGACCTGCCGTTAAGTCGATGGCCGGTTGCTTTGAAGTCCGAAACCCGGTTGCGCTTACCGAAAGAGTGTACATACCAGAAGGTAGAGCAGCAAAGCGATAACTACCATTTGAATCCGTCTGGACTTTCTTGGTACCAATCAGCGCTGTTCCTGAAACTTCGACCATTGCGCCTGCAATTACGGCACCAGAAGGATCCTTGATCGTTCCCTGAATGCCGCCAGTTGTTTCCTGCGCGACGCCGAAGGGCATCAGCAACAGCGTGATCAGTAAAAGTGGCAACAAGCGCCAATTCACTGGTTTAAGATGCAATAAATTCATTTTTCCCTTTCCCCCCTGCCCAAGTTCTGGACAGTTTTCTGAAAATTACCCACTCCGTTGATAACGGCAGTTTGGCTTTACTTCTTTATCTTAATAGCAATCGTGCTACCAAAGTGTTTGCCCTCAAAGTAACCAACCCAAACCAATACAAAGTACTACCTGATGGATACTAAACCAGCAAATTAACCATAGAGTAACACAGCCGATGTCAATGCAAAGAAACGGTTAGAGCTAGATATGGTACCAAGTGGCTAAATGCGGGCTCATCTACAATTTTCAGGATAGTCGAGTATGAAAAGTGGGTCAGGCTTAGGACTTGCAAGCAATGGGTTGTTGCTCATCGCTATGAAATCCCATAGACGGAAATACTGAGAAGAAGCGCTTGAGCCTCTAAACATTAAAATATCTTTATTATTTGGAACCCACCCGTATGTGGGTGTATCTTTCGTACTTTCGTTTCAGAACCCGAATCGATAGCCAATGATAAACTTCACTATCAAGTGATCCGTTGCCTGCGTCA
>JAYWBH010000384.1:0-5259 GCA_043781815.1 Bryobacterales bacterium
AGCGCTGGAGTTCACCATTGCCGACCTGAATCGTAACATGGGTCCCGATATGGATAAATGGCAATGGGGTCGATTTCATTCGTTGACGTTTCAGCATCCGGTAAAGAAAGCCGAATTCAGTCTTGGCCCCATGCATCGCGCAGGCGATGCGAATACGGTGATGGCAGCGGGTGGCGCAAACTTTCGCCAGACGGTAGGAGCGAGCTTCCGCCAGATTTTGGATGTGGCCGATTGGGATCGGAGTGTGATGACGAATGTGCCCGGGGAATCCGGCGATCCCGCCAGTCCGCATTATGCTGACTTACTCAGTGATTGGCAAAATGGCAAGTATCATCCCATGCCGTTTACCAGGAAGGCAGTGGAAGCGGCTACGGAAGAGCGCATTCTGTTGACTCCGCGGTAATTCCTTTTCATGACGATAAGCTACAGGGCTCGGACTCATCCTGTGTGATTGTAACTGTGAATCAGAACGGCGATGTTACTGAATTGGTTCCCCCGCCCAACGATCACGATGCGCCCAGAATGGGCACTTAGGGCACACTTTCCCTTCTGGGTAATCAATGACTTCTTCATGTGGGCAACCGATGATGCTGTCAGTAACCACCACTGTTTTCACGCCGTGGCTCTCCATAAAATCCCAAATGTTTTTGGTGGTTGCAGGATCTGTCCGCACGTCCAGTCGCTCTGCGAACCAGCGGCGAAGCTCCAATAGCCCGGCGTCTTCTTCGAGTAAGATCCCGACGGAAACTTTGCTGGCGAATTGATCATCTGGACCATAGAAGGCTACAGTAGCAGCAGGGTAACCGCGAAAGCCTTTGCGGGCCTTCTTGCGATAGGGGTTGGTTGCTTTGATTTTCATGGTCTACTCAACGTCTTGCCAAAATCCAGGGCATAAGTCCAAACAGCAGCAAGGAAAAATAATACGCAGTTCCTGAAACGGGGTCGCGATTGAAAAAAGCCTCCCATACGGAACGGCCTTGCAGTAAGACTGCCACACCAAGTTCTGCGCCCACCATGCAACCTAACGCTAGAAGGCCGCTCAATAGTTTTTCACGTTTTGAACCAGGAAATCGACGGTTAATGAAGCTTGCAGAAAACACAATCATCCCCATCATTATGGGCAACTCCATCAGTTCAGCGGCCCGGATTCCCACCTTGGGCACAAGCCAGAAAATACGAATGGGACCTAGTAGGAAGCCGGTTCCAAACACCATAAGAAAGTAAGTGAGTGCTGCTTTATACATAATTATCGCGGAGTAAGTAGCGGCCAATTCGTTTCAATCCCCTGTGCTCTGATACTGGTTTGAAAAGCGGCCAGCTTCTTGGGATCCTGGCGGAATGCTTTGGGCGATGTGTTGCCTTTGACCGCTGCAGCGGCCAGGCATCCGGCAGATTCTCCGATGTTCCATTCCACCGGATGCAGGCGATAACATCCATTCGTTATGTGCGTAACTCCAATATTTTTTGCGGCGGCGATCAGGTTTTCAACTCTCTTCGGCAGCAGCGCTCCCAATGGAATTTGAAAGGGCAAGGAACTGACGTCAATGTAATTATCACCGCCGGAACTGGGGTGCAAGTCAATGCGATAGCTGCCCACACCTACCGAATCGGAAAATGATTCGGCAGTGACTTCTTCCAATTTCTTACTGGTGGCTTTCATGCGCGCTTCGGCACCAACGTGATGTTCCACCACCGTGAACTCTGCCTGAATACGACGCGATTCACGAATGTACGGATATTTTGCCAAGCCGTCTTCAGTGCCGGTTTGATCGTAACGAAGACGCAGGCCAGGCCACCCTTGCTTGCCATCTGCACGCGGAGCTTCGGTTTGCATCCAATACAAAAGGGATAGGCTGAGCTGCTTGCCGCGCTCCAAATGGTGAGCGGCTTCCGCTTCGCTTACCTCATGCAGGTTCCCCAACCAGTAATCGTTTTGCGGCCAATTCACTAAGGAAATATCACTTCCAAACGCGCCCGGTTGGTGTAGGCTGGCGGCTCCAATGCGGCGATAAAGCCATAGATTCAGGACTCCTGGTGTTACTGCGGCATTGGGTCGAGGGTCAAATGTGACCGCGCGCGGCGCCAATGTTGTGGGGTTACTCATAGACCAACTGAGCAGCTTGCCGGGCCACGCGGGCTTCATCGCCGGAACGTAATCGCGCCAAAAGCTGTATCCCTTGGGCTTGGGAATTGTATGGTCACGCCCTTCCTCATAGCCAATGGCAAAGCACACGGTAAACGATTGGATATTGGCAGGCTGGGCGATTTCCGGAGCGTGCAATTCGCCCGTAGTTTTGTGCGATTCAAACCCGGTGACATATTCAGTTTTCGATAAGGGCAGCAAGTCGCCTTGTTCGGTTGCATCAATAAAGACGGGGGCTTCAAGGGTACGTTCTTGCCCGGTCGACAAACTTTTCACGGCGATGGCGGTGATCTTATCACCAGTCACATCGGCCCGAACCGGCTTGTGTTGGAGCAGCATTGTCAACTGACCTCCGCCGATGTATGGAGACAGCATTTGTTCCAGAACGGCAAGGGAGACTCGAGGTTCGTGCGTCAGTTTTGAAACAGAACCGCCACCAGGATTCAGCAATTCATTGGAATGGGCTTCAGGCATCAGACGGTAATGTTGGCGGTAATATTGGCGGATGTTGGATCGGTAGCGGCGGTAGAGTTGTGTTCCGCCGAATTGCTCTATCCAGGGATGCTCATCGGGCGGGACCGCTTGCGCAGTGAGTTGGCCGCCTACCCAATCTGTTTCCTCAGTCATGATAACGGTCATGCCGTTGCGCAGTGCCGCCAGGGCCGCAGCGCAACCACCAACACCAGCGCCGATGATGACAACCTGGGCTCGCAAACTATGAGCTTGGGCTAAGGCCGATGGAAGCAGCAGCAGGCTGGTGGAAGACTGCTTCAGGAAGGTGCGTCGATTGAACATGAATATCAGTATGCTAACTCAACCGAGGTGTGTGTGGGATATTTGCTGGCTAAGGCTTCCGGTTTTGGTGAGGGTGTGGGTGATTGGGAATACCAGCTTGCAAGCGAGCTGGTAGGAGGAATTGCCTCACAGAAATCCGGGACAGACATTTCTCAGATATTTGCCTTTGGGAAGTGTCTTAAAAATCTCCGTCTGTCCGGGATTCCCCCATGAAATCATGGATGCCCTTGGTAATTGCGGGATCTATCCAGACTTCGAGTTGTTCTGCGAACCAGCGGCGATGCTCCAATAGACCGGCGTCTTCTTCCAGTAAGATACCAACGGAAACTTTGTTGGCGAACAGGCCATCCGCACACCGTAGAACGCTACTGTGGCAACAGGGTAACCGCGAAACCCTTTACGGGGCTTCTTGCGATAGGTTTGGTTGTCTTGATCTTCACGATGGTTTCGTCAACATTTTATCCAAAATCCAGGGCATAAGGCCAAACATCAGCAAGGAAAAATAGTAGGCTGTTCCTGAAACTGGGTCGCGATTGAAAAAAGCATCCCAGACTGAACGGCCTTGCAGTAAGACTGCCACACCGAGTTCTGCGCTAAGTGAGAGGCCTAACGCCAGCAGGCCGCTGAATAGTTGTTGTTGTCTTGATCCAGGAAATTGACAGTTAATGAAACATGAAGAAAAAATGCTTATCGGCAGCCATAAAATACCAATGCGACCGAGTAGAAAGCCGGTTGCAAACACCATAAGGAAGTAAGTGAGTGCCGCTTTGTACATAGTTACTGTGGAGTAAGTTGCGGCCAATTTGTTTCAATCCCCTGTGCTCTGATACTAGTTTGAAAAGTGGCCAGCTTCTTGGGATCCTGACGGAATGCCTTGGGCGATGTATTGCCCTTGACCGCTGCTGCGGCTAGGCATCCAACAGATTCTCCGATGTTCCATTCCACTGGATGCAGGCGATAACATCCATTAGTGATGTGTGTGACTCCTATATATTTTGCGGCGGCGATGAGGTTTTCAACTCTCTTCGGTAGCAGCGCGCCTAAAGGGATTTGAAAGGGCAGGAAACTGACGTCAATATAATTATCGCATCCAGAACTGGGGTGTAAGTCAATGCGATAGCTGCCCACACCTACCGAATCGGAAAATGATTCGGCAGTGACTTCTTCCAACGTTTTACGGGTGGCTTTCATGCGGGCTCGCAAACTATGAGCTTGGGCTATGGCCGATGGAAGCAGCAGCAGGCTGGTGGAAGACTGCTTCAGGAAGGTGCGTCGATTGAACATGAATATCAGTATGCTAACTCAACCGAGGTGCTTAAGGAGCGAGGAGCGAGGATCCGATACCGAGAGCGGTAGCTGTCTTACCTCAAACACCGCTCCCTCGCGGTATCGGCCTACCATTACGCTCGGATTTCCGCGATTCGCCTGCACTTCTCCCATCACATCTATAATGAAGGTTCGCAATGTCTGAACAAATTAATCAATACGTCGCCCAACACGAATCGCGTTTGCTTGAAGAATTGCTGGAGTTTTTGCGCATCCCCAGCATCAGCACGCTCCCCGAACATGACGCCGATGTTCAGCGTGCAGCGGAGTTCACTGCTGCCAGTTTGCGCGCCGCTGGTATGGAAAATGTGGAAGTGATCCCCACTGCCAAGCATCCGCTGGTCTATGCCGATTGGATGCATGCTCCAGGCAAACCCACCGTGCTTTGCTACGGTCACTTCGATGTGCAGCCGCCCGACCCTTTAGAACTTTGGGAGACTCCACCGTTTGAACCTACGCTGCGCAATGGCAATATTTACGCGCGCGGTTCGGCTGATGACAAGGGCCAATTCTACATGCACGTGAAAGCCGTGGAAGCGCTGCGTGCCGTGCATGGGACTCTGCCGATCAATGTGAAGTTTTTGATTGAAGGCGAAGAGGAAGTAGGCGGTGCATCGGTTACGAAATATGTAGAAGAAAATCCCACAAAGCTGAAGGCCGATGTGGCGTTGGTGTCCGATACGCACATGTACGCGGAAGGCTTGCCCACATTGTGCATTGGCTTACGTGGGCTGGTTTATATGGAGATTGAAGCCACCGGTCCCATGCGCGATTTGCATTCGGGATTATACGGTGGCGCGGCTCCGAATGCCGTTTTCGGTTTGGTGGAGTTACTTTCGAAATTGAAAGATGCCCAGGGCAAGATCCTGGTGCCGGGGATTTATGATGACGTCCAGGCTCCGGCAAAAGCAGAATTGGAAAGTTGGAAATCGTTGCCATTTACCGAGGCTGGATTTCTGGCTAAGGAAGTGGGCTCCACGCAATTGACGGGCGAA
>JAYWBH010000385.1:0-5255 GCA_043781815.1 Bryobacterales bacterium
GGCTTGTTCCCGTTGTTTACGTAAACACCCAGAACGCGAAGACCTTCCATTCCTGTGCGGAAAGGAGGCTGAAATACTAGAACCCGGTTGGTGTCGGAAACATAAAGGCGTCCATTAGCATCGAAGGCTAATGCTGAAGGAACCCGGAACTTTGTTTTGTTAAGATTATCGTCCACCCTGGTGATCAACAACGGCTCACGGGAGTTAAAATCAAGCTGCCCTAATACCAGATCGGCAGAAGGAGCATTGGTAGCGCTATCGGTTAAAACGGAGGCGTTGTAGCGCAAAACCCGATTGTTGCCGCCATCGGCCAGCCACAAATTTCCATCTGGATCAAAGATTAGGCGACTGCGGATAATTTGGCTATTTGATCGGGAAAACAAAGTCTTTTCATTGGGTGTAGCCAATCCCTGATTAGGATTTTGGGCGCTCAATCCGGTTTGCCCAATCACCAAATCGGGTTGAATAAAATCACCCTGCTGGGAAAGCGGCTTGGGATATCGCAAAATGCGGTTGTTGCCAGTATCGAGCACATACAAATTTCCGCGCTTATCGACAGCTACGGATGAAGGGCTGGACAACCCACTGGAAAAACCAGTACCCGGACCTTGCGGGAACGTAGTGAAAAAATCTCGCTGCCCCACCACCAGGTCGGCGGAAGCTCCTGAAGAGCTGCGGGCATTTTTCCAGACCATGACACGGTTATTGAACGTATCGGCAACATAGAGGATGGGCGGAGTGACGGAGGTATCTAAGGCCACTCCGGAAGGTCCGTTTAACTCTTTGCCCTCAACCAGATTCGGAGTAGCCGTGGTTAGTTCTCTTTTAGCGTGGCCAAACACACGAGTGGGACTGGGGTTCAAAGTGACAGGCGACTGGGCCCATGCAACAGAAGTTGCGCAAACAGAGGTTGCGATGCAAAATGCAGTAGCCACAAAAGAAGGGCTTATGTAGAAACGACTCTGTATAAGATGTGGAAACGTGGAACCCTTTTCGGGCTTCTGGGAGATTTTCATATGTTTTTCCTCGCGGAGCCTGCGGGAAAGGCCTATTCGAAAAAGTACCACATTTCCCACAGTACTTGCCGTACTTGGCCGTCCGACGTACTTGCCGGAGGCTCTATATTGACTCATCGGCTGATTTGCCGAGTCCTTATAGTACTCTACAACAAAAAGTGCCTAATATTGCAGTGTGGCATCCAATCGTTACAGAGGCGAACTTTTCTTAACAACGCTTACTTCGTTGCTAAACTAACTATTTGGTTATGCAGAAACCCATTTACAGCGGTTATAAACCTAAAGTTGCTGCAGTCAGTTATTTGAATACGGTTCCTTTAGTTTGGGGCGCGCTGCATGGCCCGCAACGGGACGACATGCAGCTTGAATTTAGGGTACCGTCAGAATGTGCGGATATGCTTCGTTCGGGGCTGGCCAGCATCGGCATACTTCCGGTGATTGAAATTGCCCGGCAGGGTTTGGAAATTTTCCCTGGAACGGGAATTGCCTGTCATGGGCCAGTGCGCAGCATCCTGTTGATTTCCAAGGTGCCGTTTAACCAGATTCGACGCCTATCCTGTGACCGCGGTTCGCGTACATCGGTCATGTTGGCACGGTTGATTTTACGGGAACGGTTCGGCGTGGAGCCAGAATTCCTGCCGCCAGTGACGCCGCTGCTGGGCGGTATGTTGCTTTCTGCAGATGCGGCACTGGTGATTGGCGATCCGGCATTGGAACTTCAGCCTGAGACGCTGGGTTACGAATGGCTGGATTTAGGCGAGCAATGGGTGCAGATGGCTGGATTGCCGATGGTGTTTGCGATGTGGGCTGGCCCAGCCGATTGGGTGACCCCGGCACTTGAGAAATCTTTTCGGGATTCCCTGGAGTTTGGGTTGACGAACCTTGATCGGATTGTGGAACAGGAAGCTATCAGTCGGCCGTTCACTGAAGCGGTGATCCGGGATTATTTGACCAAGAATATTGTGTTCCGCCTGGGAGCGAAGGATTACGAAGGCATGCGGACTTTTCTGCGCTTGGCTTCGGAGATTGAGCCCGGTTTGAAATGTCCTGTGATGGAGAATGTATTGGTATGAGAATTACTGACGAACAGGCACTGGACATGTTCCATAGTGACGATTTAATCGGCCTGGGCATGGAAGCGGATGGGTTACGGCGCAAATTGCACCCCGGCGGGGTGGCATCGTATATTATTGACCGCAACATCAATTACACAAATTTTTGCACGGAATATTGCAGTTTTTGTGCATTTTATCGGCCCATGGGGCACAAAGAAGGCTATGTACTGAGTCGGGAAACCTTGCATGAAAAGATCCAGGAAACCATTGATTTGGGCGGCACTGGCGTCCTGATGCAAGGCGGTTTGCATCCGCACTTGAAGATTGAATGGTATGAAGAGCTGATGCGGGATTTGAAGCAGAATTTCAAGATCCATCTGCACGCGTTGTCTGCTCCGGAGATTTTGAACATCGCGGAAATTAGCGGCATCACGATTGAACAGACCATTGCACGGTTGCAGGCATCGGGCCTGGATTCGATTCCGGGGGCTGGTGCTGAAATTCTGGACGACGAAGTTCGCTACAAAATTGCCCGGTTGAAGTGCCGATCGTCAGAATGGATTGATGTGCATCGGACGGCTCATAAACTGGGAATGCGCACCACCGCTACGATGATGTTTGGATGCGGGGAGAATTTGCAACAGCGGGTGAATCATTTACGTTTGCTGCGTGAGTTACAGGATGAAACAGGCGGGTTTACTGCTTTTATTCCGTGGAGCTTTCAGCGGGAAAATACGTCGCTGGGGCGGTTTGTGAAAGAGGAAACAACGTCTGTGGAATTTCTGCGGACATTGGCGATTTGCCGGATTTATCTGGATAATATTTTGAACGTGCAGACATCCTGGGTGACGCAAGGGTTGAAGGTCTGCCAACTGGGTCTACGTTTCGGCGGGAACGACGTGGGTAGCATCATGATTGAGGAAAATGTGGTTTCTCAAGCTGGTGCAAGGAATCAGGCGACGGAAGAGGACTTGCGGCGGATTATACGGGATGCAGGTTTTGTGCCGAAGCAGCGGGATAGTTTGTATCGGACCTATTTTCTGAACTAGCGATAAGATACAGGTATGCGCAACGAATTCACCGCAATTGTCGAGCAAGACGGACCATGGCACATCGCCTATTGCGCAGAAGTTCCAGGTGCCAACGGTCAGGGTGCGTCACGGGAAGAGTGCCTGAATAACTTGCGGGAAGCAATCACTATGATTTTAGAGGACAGGCAGGAGCGAACCTCTCTTTTCCCCGGGTCATCAGCATCAGCATAATGCTTGTGGGAGTATGATAAGAACGTGAACTTGACGATTGACATAGACCGTGAAGAAGACGGTAGATGGATCGCCGAAGCGTTAGAGCTTCCCGGTGTAATGTGCTACGGCCAAACTCGTGAAGAGGCCATCAGCAACACGGAACGACTTGCGATTGAAGTTATAGCGGACCGCATTGCGCATGGCGAATTGCCTTCCTCCGCCCTTGGTGTTGCTTTTACAATCCCAAATGAGCACTTGGCCAGCAAGTAAGGCAAAACGGGTCTTCTCCGCTTTGGAGAGAATTGGTTGGCGCGTGAAGCGGCAGCGGGGTTCTCATCGGTTGCTCACAAAACCAAATTGGCCGGATTACGAATTCGCTTTTCATGGTCAAGACGAAATAGGACCGGGTATGTTGGGTAGGATTGCCAAGCGGACAGGACTTCGACCCGAAGATCTTTAAGTTCTGGCTCAAATAGTTCAAGCGTTTCATACCAAAGCATGGGCGGGTACATGATAGAATTGCCAACGATGACGAACGACAAAAATCCACGCAGAGACTTTCTTACCAAGTCTGCTGCTGCTTTATTCACCACCAATATCTTTACAGGCCAAGTGCGCGGTGCCAACGATAAAATCAACGCTGCTTTCATTGGCGTTGGACGCATGGGACAAGGCAACTTGGGCTCCGCTATGAAACAGGACAACCTGGAAGTTGTGGCTATCTGCGACATCTACAAACCTAACCTGGAAAAAGCAGTGGGCATGACTAAGGGTCGGGCCAAGGGTTTGACAGATTTTCGCGAAGTTCTGGCGGATCGCTCCATTGACGTAGTCAATATTTCTACCCCTGATCATTGGCATCCTTACATGACCATTGAGGCGTGTAAGGCGGGCAAAGATGTCTATGTGGAAAAGCCGATTTGCGTGACCATTGAAGAAGGTCAGAAGATGGTGCAGGCTGCCAGGAAGTATAAGCGGGTGGTGCAAGCAGGCACCATGCAAAGGTCTGGCACTCATTTTCAGGAAGCCACAAAACTGGTGATGGACGGGGCCATTGGCAAGGTGACTGCAATCAAGACTTGGAATTACGGGCTTGCCGACCCTGTTGGCATCGGAAATCCTCCCGATGGAGCTCCCATTCCCGAAGGCTTAGATTGGGACATGTGGTTGGGCCCGGCACCGAAGCGACCGTTCAACGCCAACCGATGGGGCGTGGATCCCAAAGCATTTTCACATTTCCGCTGGTTCTGGGACTACGCAGGCGGCATGATGACCGATTGGGGCGTTCACGTTTTGGACATCGCCCAAATGGGGATGAACGAGGTGATGCCCAAGTCTGTCAATTCTTTTGGGGGAAAGCTTTGGTATACCGACAATCGTGAGACTGCCGATACCATTATGGCTACCTACGATTACCCAGGCTTTGTGGCAACGTATGAGCATCGCAGCGGGAACGCCAATTCCATGTTCGGCAAAAGCTATGGGACGATGTTCCACGGCTCCAAGGCAACGCTCTTCGTCGACCGCAGCCTGTATCATGTGTACCCGGAAAAGGGTGGTGGAGTGGAAGAAGTGGAAGTTAAGTCATCGAACAATTCCGGGGTGGCACATTGGGCCAATTTCCTGCAATGCGTGAAGACTCGGGAAAAGCCCATCAGCGATATTGAGGTCTGCTACAAGTCCACGGTGACTTGCCTGCTGGCTAACATTTCCCTGCGTTCTGGCAAGAGAGTGGATTGGGATGCGGCGAAGGATACGATTGTGCAGCCTGATCTTAAAAAGTGGATGCGAAGGGAAGAACGGGCTCCGTGGAAGCTGGTGGTGTAAGGTACGCGCCACATCCAAGTACTAGCGCCTTTTTGAACCTGTACTGTGTCGGATTGGTACTTCACCCGTTCAAGTTTGTTCCTTATTCTTGGACATCGAACGGGCAAACCAAA
>JAYWBH010000386.1:0-5254 GCA_043781815.1 Bryobacterales bacterium
AGAAAAAGTAATATACTTTAGCCTAGTGCTTGGAGGCACCCCTACTTGAAACTTCGCAACCTATCAACCTTCCTTTTGCTGGCACAGGGTCTTCATGCAGAATCCATAGTTATCCCAGGCGGTATTCCCATCAAGATGAGGATGGCTGAAACCGTGTCGTCCGGCACTGCAAAGGTTGGTAATGCGGTTATGTTTGAAGTGATTGATCCAATCACGATCAACGAAAAAGTGGTGATCCCCAACGGAGCCAGGGCGGTTGGAACGGTCACTGTGGCTGAACCGAAAAAACGGATGGGAAGAACAGGGAAACTCGACATCACACTTGATTACATCATTGCTAGTGACGGCAGCAAGATCCGAGTCACCTCCGATCAGAAGGCCGCCTCCGGCTCAAACGCAGGCAAGGTAGCTGTGGCAACTGTAGCCGTCGGTGTACTCTTTTTTCCCGCAGCCCCGTTGATGTTGTTGGTGCACGGGAAAGACGTTACAATCACCCAAGGAACCACGATAACCGTGTACATAAACGGCGAGCACAAGCTTGAAGTAAAGTAACTTTTACTGGGAAGGTTCCAGGGCAACACGGACATCAACCTAGAGTCATGAGGCAAGATCTCCACAATGCTACATCGGCGTTAGGCAATAATCCACTCCGAAATTGGAGCCAGCTAACGAATATTCTCAAGGAATGTAACCAGATCGATTTCTGCTTGCCGAAGTATATTACGCAAGGTTCCTGGGGCAACGGCATCGTGGGCGGGAACAGTTCTCCTCGAACCAATTGGATATGCGATCCGGACTGCCCAACTTCCCTAAAGCTTTGACGATTGCAATGCCTGACAGATCCCTCGGTAATTTCACAAATTTACCAGGACGGAATCAGTTACAAAGTGGAATCTGATTTTGCGGGGAACACGCTGCGGTTCAAAGTGGCATCTAACGGCATCGGCTACTTGCTCTTGAAGTTCCTTTAGATCCTTACCTTGCGTCGTTATCCCGCCCGTTCCGGCAGGGGCATCCCAAAATGCCACAAGGATTCCAGAATCCTCGCATGGCTCGACCTGGAAAACTATTTCTTCCACCTCTTCACAGTACAGTTAGCGCGATTCCCAGTCAATGTTCGCAGGCCCGGTGGACAGTCTCAGTTCAGCACAGCGCTAGCGGGACAGTTTTCCGATCATGAAACATTTAGCGATCTGATTTCCTGGATGCTGGCTCATCTGCAGCAACCCCTGCGAGTGGAAGACCTAGCCACGCTTCCAATCCCTTTAGTCAAGAGACTGTACTTAGCTTCTATTTATGCCTACAATCATACGATCCCATGAAGTTGTTTCTTCCAATCCTCTGCACATCGGTGTTGCTTGGCCAAGCTGCGAAAGTCACCATTGGCGATTTGAATAAGCTGCCTTCACGTCCACCAGACATGAAGATTGCCTATGGGCCAGACCCCCATCAGTTCGGCGAACTACGGCTGCCGAAAGGCAAAGGGCCGCATCCAGTGATCGTAGTCATTCACGGTGGATGCTGGGGCGATTTCGCCGACGCCACTTACATGACCAACCTTTCCACCCGACTGGCCGATGCCGGTGCCGCTACCTGGAATATTGAATACAGGCTGGTACATCAGCCCGGTGGCGGATGGCCCGGAACCATTCAGGATGCTGGATTGGCCATTGATCATCTTCGAAAAATTGCCCGCACAAATCACCTGGATCTGCGTCGCGTCGTGACCACTGGGCACTCCGCAGGGGGGCACTTGGCGCTATGGGCCGGTGGTCGCAAACACATTCCGAAAAATAGTCCACTCTATACATCAAAGCCGCTGCCCATTGCCGCGACTGTACCCATTGCGGGCATTGTCGACCTGGATGCGTTCGCCGTTTATGGCCTGGATGTTTGCGGTAAATTGCAGGAGATGGCGCTAGGGGGTGCATCGCAAAATGTCCCGGACCATTACCGAGCCGCTTCGCCCTTGCATCTCTTGCCCATCACAGCGCCCCAAACGTTGCTATTTGGTGATGCAGACCGGGCCGTTCCTGGTCGCCTATTTACTTCCTATATTCAGCAAGCGAAAGCGAAAGGTGGTCGCGTGGAAGTGATCAACGTTCCCGACTCGGCACACTTCGACTTTCTAATGCCTGGAACTGAGGCGGAAAAGATCCTGTTCCAAGTGTTGCTTCGCGCAGCAAAACTCAAGTAATCGTCAGCCCATAATGAACGCGTTCAAAAAACACTTGACGCACGGCCCCTCTCCGCCCATACTGTAGTTGAACATGTTCATAAACATGATTCGGCTACAATATGACTCCTCTACTACGCCTGCTCATAGCCTCGATTGGGGCAATCTATTTTCTTAAGATTGTCGCCTTGACCCTTCGACGCGGCCCATACAATGGAACCGGGTTAACTGCGTTTTTGTTGGCTTGGCCGGGCGTGGTTCCAAGACACTTTCGCATTAGAGGGGTGCCACAGACCATCCTCCCCATTCCATTCCTCACCGCCTGGGCTCGCATGGCCTTCGGTGCCCTGTCGATACTCGTTTTGGCAATCTACGCTCCTCGTCTCCACTATCAATTTTTAGGCTTGGCGGGAATCGCCGCATTGCTCCTCACAATTCACCTTGGCCTATGCGACCTCCTTCCCTGGTTATTGCGGGGGGCGGGCTTTCCTGTCCGCATGCTTTTCGACCGTCCATGGGCCGCCAAATCGCTCGCAGATTTCTGGAGCCGACGCTGGAATTTGGCATTCGTTGAAATGAATCAAAGCCTGTTTCTGCGCCCTTTATATCGCAAATTCGGCAAGAAAGGCTCACGTTTCGCACTCTTCGCGATCTCCGGTATGTTGCATGAATTTGGGCTAAGCTTTCCCGCCGGTGCCGGTTGGGGAATGCCTCTCGGTTACTTTCTGTTGCAGGGCGTACTGGTTGAAGTGGAAGAGCGATTCCAAATTGCCAACCGAGCTTGGACCTGGTTCTGGCTGATCGTCCCGATCCCCTGGCTTTTTCACGAACCATTCCGCCACGCGTTAATTGTGCCTTTCTACTTTTGGCTGCACGCACTCATCGCGCAAAATTCCTGGCAATGGTATCTTTCGCAGGCGATTTATGCCGCCGCAATTGGCCACTTAGTTGTGCTGATTGCCAGCGCCCAGGCACCAGCCCGTCTAGGCTGGAAACAGGACATTCCTAAACTCACACGCTTCAATCAGAAAGTATTTTGGGTGTACGCATTCTACGTGTTGCTTTGCATCTTAAGCTTTACCGTGTTGACCTGGCGATTTCACGACTCCTTTTTGACCGGTGACCCAGTGGCCCGCGCGGACTGGCCGTATTCATTGCCATATTCTGGATCATCCGAGTGTTAGTCGACCTCTTCTGGTACGATCATCGCGATTGGCCGCCGGGGAATGCGCTGCTAGTAGGTCACGCATTGGTCACCAGCCTTTTCTGTTCGCTCGCAGCCATCTATTGGTCAGCCGCATTTGCACCCATAAGGTGATTCCGCCAAGTGGAGGCGAAGGAAAATTCGATACCGAGCAGTGACCGAAGGAAGCGGTAGCTGCCGCAATGTTGATGCCGAGCCACCGATCTCGATTCGACGTCGTGCGATCAGCCGGTCAGTGAGTCGGAATCAGTGATAAGTTAGAAGAAGTGCGCAAGTCCATTGCAATCTGGCTGCTATTCTTAACGCTCGTCACGGGCGGCGTTACCGTCGTGGCTGCGCGATCCGTGGGACCCCAGAATGCATCGTCCATAGTTTGGATTGCCACCAATCGGCGAGCGGCCCAAGTGCAGTCTCTTCCCTTGCCTGCCGTAAAGTCAGTTCGTCGAACCATGCTTCGACTTCCCTCGCTGTTTGTTCCCGTATTAACGGAAACAATTCTATGCTTTTCCTTGTTTGAACGCCCTCCGCCTGCTTTCTCCTAACAGCAAATTCACCAAGGACCGCTTGCTTACGCGGGCGGATCTATAGAATCCTTTCATCTTTCAGGAGAAGACTATGTCTATTTGGGGAAAACTGTTTTCTGGCGGTACCCGTGTGCTCAGCTCGAAAACTTACGAACCGGCTTTGATTCGCATTCGCGCCGGACAACCGAAGAATGCAGTGGAAACCGCTATTGCGCAAGCTGCCAAAAGCATTGAACAGGTTCTGAACCTGCGCCCATATGACGTCCAGATTCTTGGCGCACTGGCCATGGCCGATCAAAAGATTGTTGAAATGCAGACTGGCGAAGGGAAAACGTTAACCGCCGTGATGGCGGCTTTCGCTATGGTGCAGGCTTTTGGTCGTGTCCATATTTTAACGGCCAATGATTACCTGGCCACGCGCGATGCCGCCTGGATGGGACCCGTTTACCAGCAATTGGGCCTGACCGTTGCAGCCCTCACGCAGAAAATTCCCCCAGAAGCTCGCTGCCTGGCTTATAAGGCCGACGTGCTGTACGCCACTGCGAATGAAGTTGGGTTCGATTATCTGCGCGATGGTTTGGTGATGCAACCAGAAGAACGGGTGGGTGGGACATTTCAATCGTGCCTGATTGACGAAGCAGATTCCATTCTTATTGATGAATCCCGCATTCCTCTGGTAATTGCTGGCGGTGCCGCCCCGCTTGCTGGAATGGTTCATAAGTTGGCCATGTTAGCTCCTCACTTACAAATGGGACGGCACTTCACTTTCGATGAGTATCGTCGCAATGTGCTGTTGACCGCCGAAGGAGCCCAAGCTATTGAGCAAGCCATCGGGTGCCGCAATCTATACGCCCACGAACATCAGCGGACGCTGGAAGCGGCGGTGAACTCCATTCATGCGCAAGTTTTACTGCATCGTGATGTGGACTACTTGGTCCGCAATTCGGCGATTGAACTGGTGGATGAATTCAAGGGTCGGGTGGCGTTGAACCGCCGCTGGCCTGCTGCGCTGCAGACGGCGATTGAAGCCAAGGAAGGCGTGCCGCTGCAAAAGCAAGGCCGCATTTTGGGGCAGATCACGTTGCAAAGTCTGATCAGCATGTACCCCGTGAAGTGCGGCATGACGGGGACTGCTGCCACGCAGGCCGAAGAATTTTCAAAGGTTTATAAATTGGATGTGATTACAATTCCGACGAATAAGCCAATGATTCGCCAGGACCACCGGGACGTCCGCTTTCGTTTGAAGCGGGAGAAGGAAAATGCGATTACTGAGGAAATCGTCAAGTGCCATGAGCTGGGTCGGCCAGTGCTGGTGGGCACCGCAAGCGTTGCGGAAAGTGAGCGCCTAAG
>JAYWBH010000387.1:0-15264 GCA_043781815.1 Bryobacterales bacterium
CCTTGATCGGCCTTGATTTCCAACAGTAAGTTAGGGCCGTTGGTGAAGCCAAAGCGGAGAATGCGCGGCCCAATATCGGATGTGACAATTGCTTCCAACGGGCCGTCTTGGAGGCGATAACAATTTGGCCATCCGCCCCAACTGACTCGTTCGATCATCGTCCCATCCAACCACCGTCCACCGTAACAACTTCACCGGACATATAGTTAGAAGCGGCAGAGGCAAGAAACACTGTGACCCCTTTGAAATCCGCAGGAGTGCCCCAGCGTGCCGCGGGGATGCGGGAAAGAATCGCGGTGTTGCGAACCGGATCGGCCTGCAACGCTGCCGTGTTGTCAGTAGCAATATAGCCGGGAGCAATGGCATTTACTTGCACACCCATGGATGCCCATTCGTTGGCGAACGCCTTGGTCAACGTGCCGATGCCGCCTTTTGCGGCGGCGTAACCAGGGACGGTGATGCCACCTTGGAAAGTCAGCAGGGAAGCGGTGAAAATCACCTTGCCAGAGCGACGTAATATCATCTGTTTGCCGAACTCACGAGTAAGTACAAATTGCGCACTCAAGTTCGTTTCAATGACTTTGTCCCAGTATTCATCGGAGTGTTCGGCTGCGGGTTTGCGCAGAATTGTACCGGCATTATTTACCAGAATGTCGATAGGGGGCGCCTCACGATTTACTTTGTCGATGAATTCGTAGAGCGCCTTACGATCACTGAAATCGCAGGAAAAGCCCCAGAATTTGCGACCCAGGCTGGTAACGTATTTCCCAATTTCGCTATCGGCACCTTCCATTTGCGCGCTGACGCCCACAATGTCGGCACCTGCTTCTGCCAACGCCTGGGCCATGGCGAATCCAATCCCTCTGCGGCATCCAGTAACAAGAGCCACTTTGCCTTTGAGGCTGAAAAGTTCAAGAACATTCATAGTAAGTTAGACCTCTGCGCAGTCAATCAAAATCTTCATGACGTTGCCGCCGGAAGCCATTTCTTCAAAGCCCTTCTTCAGTTGGCTCATGGGGTAAACGTCGGTGATGATCTTGGTGAACGGCACTTTGCCTGCGGCGAGAAGAGCAATGGCTTCGTCAAAATCCTGCGGTTCGTAGACACGCGCACCGATCAGTTTCACTTCGCGCCAGAAAAAGCGGAACAGGTCCACGGGGGTTGGCTGTGCGAAGATTGCCACCAGCACAATGCGTCCACGAACACGGGGAAGCTTGGTCATGGTTTCAGCGCCAGCAAGGGATCCTGATACTTCAAAGACCACATCGGCCCCGGCGTCACCAGTATCGGCATTTACTTTTTCCACAAGATCCACCACGCGTGGATCGACGGCTTCTAAACCAAGTTGCTTGCATAGTTCAATGCGGAAAGGGTTAATTTCACTTACTAACACGTGGGCACCTTTGCTTTTGGCGACCAGGGCAACCAGCACGCCAATGGGTCCGCCACCCAGCACCACACAATATTCGCCAGCCTTCACGTCGCCCATGCGGACGTCGTGACAGGCCACAGCGATGGGTTCGATTAAGGCGGCATGAGCCATGGAAAGTCCAGCAGGCAAGCGATGCAGCGTGTGCGCGGGGACGGTCCACAAAGCTTGCATGGCACCGGGCGTATCAATGCCGATGAACTTCAATTTCTGGCAGACATGGCTGTTGCCAGCTTTGCAAGCGGGGCACTCATTGCAAGCATCCAGTGGACGGACGGTGACGGTATCGCCAACCTTCCAATTGGTGACGCCATCGCCGAGGATTTCAATTTTGCCAGACATTTCATGACCCATGATTTGCGGCATTTTGACGCGCTTATCCATGTGGCCAAGGTAAATGTGAAGGTCGGTTCCGCAGATGCCGCAATGAGAGACGCGAATCTGAACTTGACCGGCAGCAGGAGGAACGGGGATGCAAGGACCAACGGAAATCGATTGGTTGCCTTCATAAAAAGTAGCTTTCATTTCAGTATTGAGTGTATCGTAGGTGCCATGAGATCTGCCCTGCTTGCGCTATTGATCGCTTCACAACTTCACGCTGCTGAACCTTTACCCAGGAAACCGTTACCTATTGATGGCTTCGCTCATCTGGGATTTCGAGTAACTAATCTGGAAGCTTCCCGTAAGCACTACACCGAATTCCTGGGATTTGAGCAGGCATTTGAAGTGGGGACATCGGCTTACTTCAAAGTCAACGACGATCAGTTCATTGAACTGACACCTGGTCTGCGGGCCGATGAACAAGTGCGCATGACCACTGTTACTATGCTTTCTGCCGATGTGAAAGCACTCCACAAAATGTTGCGTGGCCTTGGATTGAAGCCGAGCGCAGTTGCCAAACGGACCGATGGAAACATGGGGTTCACGTTACTTGACCCAGTTGGCAACCATTTGGAATTTATCCAGTACATGGATGGATCGCCGCAGGTCCGTGACCGTGGTCAGCACTTGAGTGCACGCCGATTGTCCGATCACTTACAACACACCGGTGTCATTATTCCATTGGCCAAGCTGCCGGAGGCGATGAAGTTCTATCACGAACAGTTGGGGATGGCTGAATTCTGGCGAATGGAATCGAAACCAGGAGTGGTTAGTCTTGTGAAGCTGATTGTTCCCGGCAGGCGGCACGATATTATTGAGCTGATGGTGAATGATGGTGAGCTGAATCGAGCTCGCATTGGCAGTATGAACCACATCAACTTAGTAGTGCCCGATATTCATCAGGCGCACAGAACATTGATGGAACGGGGCACCGCAAAGAATTTTAGACCTCGTGTGAATGCCGAAGATATTTGGAGTTTCAACCTGACTGACCCTGACGGCACGCGTACAGAAGTTCAGGATCTGACGAAGATCCCGCAAGCCCGTTTTCTGGAACAAAAGGTCAACGGGCGCGATGCTTATGTGTTGGATAACGGCTGGATGCGCGTCAGCCTGTTGCGCGGCGGCGGGCATATTGCTGAAGTTCGGCTGCAGAGCGGCGACCAGAAAAAAGACGTCAACCCGATGCGCGTCCCCCACTATCCGACGATTGATCCGCACACTTATCAGGATGCGAAGGATAACAAAGTGTACGGGGATTCGCCGCATCGCCTGCTTTCCGCCGGATATATGGGGCATCTGTTGTGCTTCCCATTTTATGGACCACCTTCGTCAGCGGATGAGATTGCCGCGCATTTGGGGAATCATGGGGAAGCTCCCGTTGTGGAATGGAAACTTGGCAAGGTGGAAACCAATGCAGCGGGAGTTATTGTAAGTTACTCGGCGGAATTGCCACTTACACAGTATCGTGTAGAAAGGTTGGTAACACTACCCAGAGGCTTGCGGCAGGTGAGGGTGGAAGAGTGGGTTGAGAATCTGGCTGGGTTCGACAGGCCCATGCAATGGATGCAGCATGCCACCTTCGGTCCACCATTTGTGGAACCGGGCAAGACACGATTAGAAGTAAGCGCAACCAAGGGTTTCGCGAACAACGAGGAGTTTACCTGGCCACAAGCAGGTGGAGTAGATCAACGGGTGATGCGAGCTGATCCGAAATCGGGTGGCTATACGCCGTTGTTACTTGATCCTAAGCGGAAGGAGCAGTTTTTCATCGTGTCGAACCCAGACTTCCCTGTGATGATTGGATACGTATTCCCTGCAGAGGGCAACCCTTGGCTGGCTGATTGGCAAGAGAACCAGCGCAATACTGAGCCGCCTTGGAACGGCAAAGTAATCGCCCGTGGCATTGAGTTCGGCAACTCCCCATATGCTGAAGGGTTGAAGAAAGCCATAGAACGCGGCACCATGTTTGGAGTTCCCGCCTATGGATGGATTGGTGCCAAGAAGCGGATGAAGACGGAGTACACAATTTTTCTGTGGGATGCGGGTGACGTGAAAGATGTGCGAACAGAGAACGGAATTGTGGTGGTAACTAAGCAATAAGTCATGGCTGCAAAAACGAACGCAATTCGTCTGTTGGATCAGTTACAAATCAGCTATGAAATTCGCGAATACGAAGTAGATCCGAATGATCTTGCTGCGGAAACTGTGGCTGTCAAAATTGGCCTGCCGCCAGAGCAAGTATTCAAAACCCTAGTGGCCCGTGGCGATCGGAATGGTGTTTGCATGGCTGTCATCCCTGGGAACTCCCTGCTCGATCTGAAGGCGCTGGCTAAAGTAACTGGTGATCGTAAAATCGAAACAGTTCCATTACAGGAAGTGCTTCCACTTACTGGATATATTCGTGGTGGTGTAACTGCCATGGCGTCGAAGAAAGTGTATCCGGTTTGGCTGGATGAAACGGCCATTCTATATGATGTGATTTCTATTTCTGCCGGGCAGCGCGGCTTGCAGATTTTGATGTCGCCAGATGATTACTGCCGGGCAGTTTCGGCAGTTTACGCAGAAATCTCAAAAAGCAAAGAGTAACTTCTCTTTACGCTGTGGCTACGATCTGGTTGCCCAATCCAAGCGCTTCAATTTCTATTTCCCTGATCTTAAACTTCTGCACTTTGCCGCTAATTGTCATGGGGAACTCATCCACAATGCGAATGTGATGGGGGACTTTAAAGTGGGCAATTTGACCGCTGCAGAATTCGCGAATCTCTTCCGGCGTTACTGCTTGCCCCGGATGCAAACGTACCCAGGCCCCAACAATTTCACCAAATTTCAGATCGGGCAAACCTACCACATGGGCATCGGCGATTTTAGGATGGGTGAAAAGGAAACCTTCAATTTCTGCTGGATAAATGTTTTCACCGCCGCGGATGATTAGATCCTTGGCCCGTCCGCAGATGTGGAAATGGCCGTCTTCCCGCATGATGGCCAGGTCGCCAGTATGAAGCCAGCCATCAGCATCTACAGCGCGGGCGGTGGCTTCGGGTTCATGGTCATAACCTGTCATGAGTAAGTAGCCACGGGCGCACAATTCGCCGGGTTCACCTTGCGGCAAGGTCAGGCCAGTGGCTGCATCAACAATCTTTACTTCACAATTGGGGACGGCTGAACCAACGGTGGATGTGCGCTGTTCGAAACTATCTTTGCCACCATGCATGGTGATGACGGGCGATGCTTCTGTTTGCCCATAAATCACGGCCACCTCCGGGCAATGCATCAGTGAATTCACTTGCTTCAATAGTTCGACAGGGCAGGGCGCGCCTCCCATGAAGGCGATGCGTAGCGTGCTGAGGTTGAAGTGGGAGAACTCCGGGTGTTGCAATTGCGCAATGAACATGGTGGGCACACCGCCTATGACGGTTGCTCTTTCTTCTTGCACGGCCTCAAGCGAAGCACGCGGATCGAATGAGGCGGAAGGCAGGATGATGGTAGTGCCTCGCGTCACGCAATTCAGAACAGAACAAACGCACCCGGCGCAATGATACAAGGGGAACGGGACAACCATGCGGTCTTGTTCCGTCAGGGCTAACCAGTCGCCAGTGTAAAATGCGTTGTTAACCAAATTATGATGTGTAAGTAGCACGCCTTTTGGACTTCCAGTAGTTCCTGACGTGTACTGAATGTTAGTAACGTGGTGAGCTTCGACTGGTGTTGAAGGCAAGTCGCAACCGTTGGCAAGCAGCGCATCCCATTCACTTGTTCCCAAGTGAACAACGTGAGTCAGCGGATGTTCCAGGGAACGCGCGGAATCAAGAATTTGTTGATAGTTCGCGCGCCCGTCCTGGGCATAGAGAAACAATGCTTTAATCGCCGATTTGCGCAGGATGAAAGCCATTTCATGCGACCGGTAGGCGGGGTTCACATTCACCAGAACATAGCCAGCGCGTGCGCAGGCATACTGCAACAAAACCCATTCCGCGCAGGTTGTAGACCAGATTCCTACACGATCCTGGGGTTGCAGCCCAAGGCCAGCAAGGCCTCGCGCAACAAGCGTCACTGCTTCATCGAATTGTCGCCAAGTGTAGCGGATGTTTTGATGACGCACGATTAGCGCTTCGTGCTGGGGGAAACGCATTGCAGTTTGGGCAAGAGTCTGGGCCAAGGTCAGCTTTGAAAGCGGAGCATCGGGGCCTTTGGCGTAACTGGGGGCTGGCATGGATTTGCTAAGTATATAAAAATTCTAATTCCAAGTGAAGCAAACATGTAACTGACTTGTCATCGTAATGAAACAGACCCGCTGGTAAGCTCGTGGGGAATGAAATATCTATTCTCAACCATTGTCTTTGTGGGTGTCGCGCTAGCCCAACTGGATCAGGCGCGTATCTCTGGAACCATTGTGGATTCCTCTGGCGCATTGATTCGCGGGGCCACAATCACTGTCAAAAATCAAAAAACAGGCGCGGAACGCGAAGCAACATCCAACGATACAGCTACTTTCTTTATCCCCGGCTTGAGTCCCTCAGTTTATTCTATGACCGTGGTGAGTCCAGGTTTGGCCAATGCGCAATTCAAAGATATGAACCTTGCCGTTGGACAGGAACGTAACGTGACTGTAACTATGATGCCGGCTTCTGTAAGTACGGAGATTTCAGTTTCAGGTGGAGAGCTTGTTGTGATTGACACCAGCTCCGCTTCCGTTGGGGCAAACATTAACGCCCGTGAAGTGGCCAGCATGCCTCTTAACGGTAGGCAGATTTCGCAACTCTATCTTTTGGCACCTGGTGCGCAAACCGCAGGTGGCGGCACTTACGACAACATTCGCTTTAGCGGTCGGGCCAACCAACAAAATGCCGTGCGATTCGATGGAGTTGAAGGATCTTCCATCATTGACTCTTCTCCAGGGAACATCAACGGTCAGACTTCTTCCAGCTTCCGCTTGCAGGCCAGCCTGGAAACAGTGCAGGAGTTCCGTGTGGAATCCAGTAACTATCCGGCGGAATATGGAACTGGCACTGGTGGGCAGATTAGTATCGTCACTAAATCTGGTGGCAATGATTTGCATGGTAGCGTGTTTGAATACCTGCGAAATTCTTCGTTGGATGCACGCAACTATTTCGATGGACTTTTCAAATCGCCATTGCGACTGAATCAATTCGGTGGTTCGCTGGGTGGCGCAATCATTAAAGACAAGCTATTCGTCTTTGGTCACTACGAAGGTTTACGACAACGCGCAGGGTTCCCCCTGGTTGGGCAAGTACCCAGTGCTGCGGTTCGCAATTTACCGATCTGCGTACCTGGTTCTACCGTCCGCTGCGTGGACGCTTCGGTCAAACCATTATTCGGCGCATATCCAATTGGCAATGCCGTCACGCCAAACCCTGATTTCGATTTGGCGCAGATTGATGGACGCTCGGTGGTGAATGAAAATTCTGAAAGCATTCGTTTTGATTACCGTCAAAGTGAAAAGAACATGTTTTATGTCCGTTGGTTCCGCGATGATGGGCACTCCACTTCACCCTTCGATGTTTCCGGTAGCGCATTTGAACAACGAGCCCTTGCCCAGAACGGTGTTCTTAGTTGGCAGCGCATTCTTGCACCTACTGTGATTAACGAGGCAAAGTTCGGTTACAACGGACCCAAGACACGCACCAATGGCTTGGCACCGATAGTTGCAGGATTAGACCTTAGCGGTGTGACGTTGAACATAACAGGGGCCAATGTTCTGGTAGGAATCGGCGGTCAAGGGGCGAGTGCTGGCATTTCCATTCCTTCGGGTCAGGTGCGGGCAAGCAGCGCTACCAATGGCCGTGGCCAACCCTATACGAATTACTCACTCAGCTATGTGGATAACTTAAGCTGGATCAAAGGGAACCATAACTTCAAGTTAGGTGGTGAATTTCGTCAAGTGCGTCTTTACACAGACAGACTGGGCGGCGTCACTTACGCGTTTAGTAACTTGAATGCATTCCTAGCGAATACACCTACCATCACTGTGAATGGGGATCTTAGTGCCCCCAGCCCGTTTAACAATGGTGCAACGGGAAATCGTTTTGGAAAGACTGAGATGTTTGATGTCTACGCGCAGGATGAATACAAGATTCGACCGAATGTTACTTTGAGTTACGGACTACGCTATGAATACTACACACCCATGCGGGAAGATCGAAATCTTGTTGTACTTTACAACATTGTTACGGGCAAGTTAGACGTTCCCGGTAGCCGTCCTTTCTATCAGACAGCAAAGGCCAGCTTCGGACCGCGTCTGGCTTTGAGCTGGACACCGGATTCGCTGAAGGGTAAGACCACGTTGCGAATCGGGTCGGGATATTACTACGGTCCGGGCCAGGGTGAAGACTTGATTCAACCGATTGAAAGTGATCGCGTGAGTGTTTCTGCAGTGGGTCGTTATCCGATTGACGCATTGTCCGTGATCAAGAATTTCAACGTGAACACAGCAACCGGCATTGGGGTTCGAGCGTACGCGCCTGGTTACAAGGTGCCTGAAAAGATCCTCAGTTACACCTTCTCTGTGCAGCAACAGCTTCCTTTCGGAGCGATCTTGCAAATGGCGTATGTGGGCAGCCAGGGTCGCAACTTGTTTCTGCGTAGCACTGCCAACAAAGTAATTGGCGTCACAATGAATGCAACCACTGGCGTTGGTTCGGTGGTTCGTGAATTTGGTCCTCAATTTGGTGAGATTGATTACAAGACCACCGGTGGGACCGATCATTATGACTCGTTGCAAACCACACTGAACCGCCGTTTCAGCAAGGGCTTGACGTTGGGTGCGCAGTGGACCTACGGGCATAGCATTGGCAACACTGGTGGATCAAACGAAGCAAACACCGCCACTAACCCATATAACTTCAAAGCTGACCGCGGCAACAACGCTTTTGACGTTCGTCACAGCGCCAATATTTCTGCCATGTATGAACTGCCTTTTGCTAAAAAGAATCGATGGATTGGTGGCTGGCAGGTTGGTGGTATTGTGAATGCGCGAAGTGGATTGCCGCTGGATATTCGCATTACACGTCCTGACATTGTGTATCGGGATACTCGCAACGGCACCATTGTGAATGCGCCCATTGTGGTCAGCGGCACTCCGGTGACTGTTCCAGTGATTAATGTCTTAGGCGGCGGAAATTCACGCGACGTCCGTTTCCCGGACGTTGTGGCCGGTGTGAATCCGTTCCTTCAAAATGTAAGTGACAAGAAGTACTTTCTGAACCCTGCGGCGTTTTCCGTGCCGAATCCAGGCACGTTCGGCAACCTTGGTCGTGGTGCATTGCATGGTCCAGGACTCAGTCAACTGGATTTGACGCTCCACAAGAAGTTCAAATTGACAGAGCGCTTGAATACTGAGTTTCGCTTTGAGGTTTACAACCTGTTCAACAAAGCGAACTTCGCAAATCCGGTAGTACGTTTGAACAATGTATTGGGCACTTCAGGCAACACGCTGCAACCTGGGCAAGCTTACACAGCAACCACAGGTGGATCATTCGGGCAGATTCAACAGACGGTGGAAAGCGCGGTGGGCCTGGGTGCACAGCGTCAAATTCAGATGTCCCTGCGGTTCAGTTTTTAGTCAGTAGGTGATATGAAAAGCCCGCCGTCAGAGAAATTCTCTAACGGCGGGCTTCTCTATTTCCATTCGCTATTGGCTTACATTAATCGATCAAACCTTTGCGCACTGCGAACCGAACCAGCTCCCCAGTGGAATGCAAATTCAACTTCTCCATGATGCGACCACGATGGGCGTCTACCGTATAAACACTCAAGTTCAGTAGCGTTGCAATATCCTTGTTCGTCTTCCCTTCGGCAATCAATTGGAGCACTTCGCGTTCGCGACTGCTGAGCAGATCCAACGGATCGGTTACGTGACGCCGGTAATCTACCAGCACCGCTTCTGACACCGAAGGGTGAAGATACCCTTCCCCGCGAGCCACTGCCCGGACCGCTGCCAATAGTTCCGTATCCAGCGAATCTTTTAGAAGATAGCCTTTGGCCCCAGCCCGCAAAATTTCGCGCACATAAACAGAGTCCTTGTGCATGCTCAGCGCCAGCACTCTGGTTTGCGGATTGCTTGCTGCCAAACGACGGGTTGCTTCAATGCCATTCAGTTCCGGCATGGCTACATCCATCACCACAATGTCGGGATTCAGTTCGGTGGCCATGGTAACGCATTCCTTCCCATTGCCAGCCTCCCCAATAATTTCCATATCAGGCTGGGAAGATAAAATCAGACGAAATCCCTTGCGGACTACGGCGTGATCATCGGCTAGTAAAATGCGAATTTTTTGGCTCATTCTGCTGCTGGCGGGCAACTTTCTCCAGTTCCCCTTCATTATCGCCAATTAGGATCTGGTGCGCCTTCAATCTTTTTACACTTTCCTGATACATCTCACCCTCATCTTGACAAGGAATGGATTCAGATCGTCGTTTATTTTGCGGCTTTGTTAGCGCTGGTGAAACCACTTGGTAGCTATATGGCCGCTATCTACTGCAAGCAGGTGATGAAAGTTCTGGCTATCATGAGTACCATCTCTCTGGCATCCATCGTGACAATCCTTACGGCCCAATCATCGTCATCGGCATGATGGTGTCTGTGACTGTCAGCCTGCTGATTTTACTTCGCCGCATGCGATGGATCTGATATTCCTGACAAAGTCCTGGTAGGATCAGGGTATGAAGCTATTTACATCGTTCTTGTTTGTTGCCACCGTTGCTTTCAGCGCGGAGATGACCGGATGGATCAGCGATGCGTCCTGCGGTGCCGGGAATGGCAATGGTTCCGATTCAGCTCGCGAATGCGCTAAGCGCTGCATTAAAGACGGGTCTGCTCCGGTCTTTGTCACAGAAAAGGAAGGTAAAGTCTTCCGTTTGACCAATGGCGACCTGGCCAAGACCCATCTGGATTCCAAGGTGAAAATCACCGGCGACGTGAAAGATGGCAAGCTGATGATCGCCAAGATTGTGGATGTGAAGTAGCCCAAAGCTAAGTTTTACAAATATAATCATCCAAGGGCTGAAGAACATAATATAATTTAGCTCTATGCGTAGCCTTATACTCATTTTGGCCCTACTGCCATTGCTGGCTCAGCCACCGGCTGACGGCAAGAAAAAAGGTGGCCCACCGCGACCGCCGCAAAATTTGAAAGTGTTGAAAGTGCCCGCCGGTGATGCCACGTTTATTCGCACCACCATGGGCGAATACCGGACGGCGCTCGGCGTTCAATGCCAGCATTGTCATGTGCAGGGTAACTTTGCCAGCGATGATAATCCAAAGAAGGAAATGGCACGTCATATGATCACCATGACCGAAGAAATTAACGCCAAGTTCCCTGACGGCAAGGTTCACGTTACCTGCTTTACCTGTCATCGTGGCGGAGTCATGCCGGAAACAGTAGCCCCTGCCGCTGCAGTTCCCGCTCCTGGTGGCCCACCTCCACCGCCCGCGCCGCCTAAATAAAGTTCCCTGGTGGGAGCTCGCTTGTGTCCTGGCCCTTGGCGATTTTCGTGCCAGGGTCTGGACACTGTGCGAGAATAGAGCAAATTCTATGCTGAAACAAATCTCTGCCGTATTGCTTTTTATTCCCTCCCTTGCCTTCCCTCAAATAGCCGAACAATTCCATCCGCCCAAAGCAAACTGCTGCTTACAAGGCACGGCGCAAACCCTGGCCGATCAACTGCAGGATTGGAATCAGCTTGGCCGCTATCACGAAGACAATGAAAAAATGAAGTCAGAACCGGTAGCAGATGGTCGTGTGATTTTCCTGGGAGATTCCATCACCGACGGCTGGAAGTTGGCCCAATTCTTTGCTGGTAAGCCTTATGTGAATCGTGGCATTGGCGGCCAGACGACCCCACAAATGCTGGTGCGAATGTTTCCCGATGTGATCAATCTGAAACCCAAGGTAATGATTCTGCTGGCTGGCACCAATGACATTGCAGGCAACACCGGACCTTCCACATTTCAGCAAATTACCGAAAATATGCAGGCCATTACCGAACTGGCCCAGGCCCATGGCATCAAGGTGATTCTATGTTCCGTAATGCCCATCAGCGATTATACGGCCCGCAAACAGAGCCCCAAGCGTCCTCCGGCTGACATCCTGAAATTAAACGATTGGATTCGTACTTATGCAAGTAAGTCCGGTGCCATCTTCGCCGATTATTTCAAAGCTGTAGTGGACGATAAAGGGATGCTGCGTGACGGTTTTTCGCGCGACGGTTTGCATCCGAACGACAAAGGATATGAGTTGTTGGTGCCGGTGGCGCAAGAGGCCATTCAAAAGGCGCTGCACTAACATCGTTCCTATCAAGCTAAACTAATTGCTTGAACCAGCCACCTCTTTCCGATTTCGGGTTTCAGACAGCACGACCGAACAGGCCAGTATACTGTCACCAGGAATTTTTAGATAAACTCACCGCCCGTCGCAACGAACCGTTGGCCAAACGCACGTCTTTGCTGCTGCAGCGCATGGCCGTAGATATTGCGCGATTGCATTATAAGGGCACAAGTGGTTTGAACCGCGGCTGGCGGCGCTCGCGATTGGGAGGCAGTTCCGGTTCGCACTTCTACGCCTGGTGGGCTCCTTCTGGAGCAGCCCCACTCAATCAGGAATCTTCTTTCGAAGGGGTAAACACCGAGTCGATTTTCCTACGGGACATCCGTCATCATGACGATCACTCTCCGCTAACTTCGGGAAGTCTTTCCGATGACTATTTACTGATGACCGTTCCCGACCTGCGTAACGGTGAGTACACCCCCGAGCCGTGGACTGCTCAGCAGGTGAAATTCGCCAAAAGCCGTGGTGTGGCAAGGGTCCTGAAGGGCCACCCTGGCTCCGGTAAAACTACAGCGTTGCTGCATGCCGCCGATGCCTCGCAGGCAGAGCGAGTGCTGTACCTGACGTTCTCAAATGAGCTTGCGGCATTGGCTCGCGATTACTTTGATCGGTTCTGTTCCAGTGAGCGGACCTTCACTGTGCTCACGTATCCAGTCTTCCTTCGCCAACTCATCGGCACTCAGGAATCGGGGATTGCGCCGTCGGAAGGGCGTGCCAAATTCCGGCGTGACATTCAAAATTATCAACGTTCCCTTGGTGGCTGGTCCAATGAAATTGATGCCCTTTACGATGAGATGCATGCTCATCTGATTGGTGCCGCAATCCCTGAAAAGCTGGGCCGATTTTCCAAAGCGGAACGTATCCGTCTGCCAGAACAGGCATATCGCACCCAGCGCACCCGTTACCTTATGGGGAACGATTTGGAAAGTGTTTTGGATGTGGCGAATCGTCTGGAAAAATCGGCCCAAGGTCCGTTGGCAGATGCTTATTTTCCCGAGTTGGCTTTGGCCTGGCGGGCAGCGCAAACGGTTCTATCTGGCTCCGCTGGATACGAACACCCATTTTCAAATTACGGCTGCATCGCCGTAGATGAAGTGCAGGATTTGACTCCCCTGGAAGCCTTTGTAGTGGTTGCCCTGGCCCGCCAATTGAATGGCAGCGGTCGGTATTGCCCACTGCTTATGGCTGGCGATGAAGCGCAGACGGTGCGTCCGACGGACTTTGAATGGGCGTGGTTGAATGACATGCTGCATAACGCCATTGGTCCTCCGCAAGAGTTTAAATTGTTGGTCAATCTGCGCAGCCCGCGGCGTCTGGCCAGCCTTGTGAATCGGGCTTGGGATTTTTACGGTCACTTGCGCAAACAGGATCGGCCCTCTGGCACGGGCTACGCGGAAATTGATGACGATTCGCCAGATCAAGTATTGTACGCCGCAATTCGGCAAACTGAACTGGCTCCGCTTTTGCTGGAACTATCACAGCGCGAAGGGTTGGCGATGATCGCTTTCGATAAGACAGGCCTACCCCCGGCAAGCCTTCCTTATATACTTTCGCCTGCTGAAGCCAAAGGCTTAGACTTTCAATCGGTCTGTATCCTGAACGGTGGGGCATTAGTTCGTAAAGTTTCCGATGAAAGAGCCCTTGTTGCAGCCACTGAAACTTTTGCTAAACGTCTGGCCATTGACCAGCTTCGCGTAGCTCTTTCAAGACCCACCGAACGGTTGCTGTGGATTGACACCGCTCCTAGTGAAGATACGGTTTGGGCAGTCGGATATTTGTTGAGACCGGTCACCAATTTGAACTTACCGCCGATTACAGCGGAAGCTCTGCGCACTTGCTTGGACGAAGAAGAATTAGAAATTGAAGAGCGCATTCAACGATGCCAAGCCGACGCACGTCAGTTTGTCCCCGTGAAGCCAGATCTAGCCTGGTCCCGAGCCCATCAAGCAGTGAATTTGTTGGGATTTCATTCAGATATTGGGGCAATCACAGATCCTGCAACGCGCGAGACAGCGAACATGACTCTTTGCGAAGTCTGCTTTCAGCTAGCGTTTCGCAAAAAGATTCTTTCCCCTGAACTTGGTCGGCCAGATCTGTTTGAGCAATCCTGCAATGCTGCCCAAGGTGCCCTAAAGCCTCGGCTCGCATCTGCTATTCGACACATTGGCCTAGCCGAAAATGCTGTCGGCGCATCAAAATTGGTCCTGATTGCGCAATCAATCCAACTTTTGGCTGAAGTCCAAGACCAATTACCTTCGTGGCTCACCGTGGAAATAATGCCGCGTGCAGGATTTTGGGTAGACGAGTTGGAGCGTGGCATTGAGGTTGGTGAAAACGCAATGATCGCCCAACGCATTCTGCCGCCGTTCTTCGACGCGATGGGTTTCCCTGATGCCGCAGCTCGTAAAGAGCGGCTATTGCAACGTGCCGTGCGCGTATTGATGAAGAACAAGAAGTACCGCATGGCGTTGGAAATTCTTGAGAATTCTTCTGAAGCGCAATCGAAACTTACCGCCGAATGCTACGAGGAATCAGGCCAGTTGGCGAAGGCGGCAGCGATTTTCTTAACTTTGGGAGAGCGAGATAAGGCCCTGCGTTGCTTCCGCACAATTCCCGATTTCGCAACATCGCTAGAGTTAGTGAGGCAGATTGAAGGTCACAATGCCCGGCCGTCACTGGAGTGGCTTGCAGAATTGGATGGGTTGCTGGCAAAGCGGCCGGACAACTTCAATCGAGTAATGTTGGTTCAGGAAAAGAAGCTGTTGGAAGGTATTTTGGAACGTGGTTTGGGTGTGCAGCGTAAGAAGCCAACTGTGAAAAAGGTAGCGACAAAGACAGCTAAAAAACCTGTTGCTACAAAGAGTAAAACTAAAACACCTTTTTGATAGATCTATCAACGTTCACGCGGGTGGTCCTGCTGTGGGGGTTGGCATTGCGCAAATGTATGCCACCGCTTTTCCTGATGCAAAACTTGAAGTGCTTACCGTGCTGACTTCTGGCAATTCAGCCGCAGCCGAATATCGGGCAACCGGTACGCATCAAGGCGATTTGTTTGGAATCCCGCCCAGCGGAAAATCTATCGACCTACAGATTGCCAACCTCATTGAA